>NZ_JACJPT010000200.1:0-4744 GCF_014696195.1 Sphaerospermopsis sp. FACHB-1094
AATTAGGGGTTGCTGAGAAAGTCTTTCCGTGAGGGCATAGGAGTCAGGAGTCAGGAGTCAGGAGGAGATTTGAAAATTTCTTTGCCATCTCTTGAAATCCCCAAAAATGCACACTTTTTCCGGTATACCCTTCAAAACCCTTGCACTAATTTCTGTGTTTATCAGCCTCTAACCTTTGATACATCAAGGTTTTAGGTTTATTCAGCAAACCCTAAGTAAGTGGGTGTTAAAAATTTTTTCTGTTTCTTGTAGGGGCGAAGCATTCGGGTCTTCGCCCTTACGATTAATGAATCGGTGTTCTAGTTACTGTTTTCCTAAAATAAACTAACAGATACTCACAAAATTTTCCCTTAATATTGTAGGGGTTTAGCATTGCTAAACCCCTACATAATTCTGTTGATATTATGTTGATGGCTATAACTATAGTAGATTTTCGTGTCAAAAAATATGCTGAAAAATAGCATTGTTTGATACCACTTTAATTTTACAAAATATATTCTTAATTACAGCTTTAAAAAGATTTTAGGAAGAAAATGGTGGGGAGAAAAGAATATTATTTAGAATCGGATACAAATCATGGTAGCAATATCAGAGAAAGTTGAACCAAGGTTAACTATACAAACTGTAGAAATTGCTCCTAATACAACAGCGATACGCTCTCTTGATTGGGATCGGGATCGCTTTGATATTGAATTTGGATTGCAAAACGGTACAACCTATAATTCTTATTTAATTAGGGGTGAACAAACAGTTTTAATTGATACTTCTCATCAGAAGTTTCGTCAATTATATTTAGACACTCTCAAAGGTTTAGTTAATCCGAAAACAATTGATTATATAATTGTCAGTCATACAGAACCAGATCATAGTGGTTTGGTAGAAGATGTATTACAATTAGCACCAAGAGCAACTGTTTTAGCTTCTAAAGTAGCATTGCAATTTTTAGAAGGTTTGGTACATGATCCTTTTTCCAAAAGAATTGTTAAAAGTGGCGATCGCATAAATATTGGTCAAGGACATGAAATAGAATTTGTCAGTGCGCCAAATTTACACTGGCCTGATACAATTTTCAGTTTTGATCGCAAAACCCAAATTCTTTATACTTGTGATGCGTTTGGGATGCACTTTTGTGATCATCGCACCTTTGACGAAGATTTAGAAGCAATTGAAGCTGATTTTCGGTTTTATTATGATTGCTTAATGGGTCCCAATGCTCGTTCTTTATTGAATGCAATGAAGAGAATGGGTGAACTAGGTAACATTCAAATTATTGCCAATGGACACGGACCATTATTATATCATCACCTCGATGTTTTAACCGAATATTATCAAAATTGGAGTCAAAGACAAGCGAAAACAGAAACTACGGTTGGTTTGTTTTATGTTTCCGGTTATGGTTATAGTGAGCAATTAGCTCATGCAATTGGTGATGGTTTGCAAAAAGCTGGTGTGGGTTCAGAAGTAGTTGATTTACACACAGCAGATTTTCAAGAAATTCAAGAATTAGCTGGTAGAGCATCAGGTTTAATTATTGGAATGCCACCTACTTCTTCGATTGTAGCACAAGCTGGTATTAGTTCTTTATTAGCTGTAGCAAAAAATAAACAAGTTGTAGGTTTATTTGAATGCTATGGTGGTGATGATGAACCGATTGATACTCTACGTCGTAAATTTATTGACTTAGGAATTAAAGAAGCATTTCCCGCAATTCGTATTAAAGAAATCCCCAACGAAGCAACTTATCAAATTTGTACAGAAGCGGGTACAGATTTGGGACAAAAGGTGGTGCGAGAACGCAACATCAAACAAATCAAATCTCTCGACGTGAACATGGAAAAAGCGTTAGGGAGAATTAGCAGCGGATTATATATTGTTACTGCTAAAAAAGGTGAAATTAGCGGTGCAATGATGGCTTCTTGGGTAGCACAAGCTAGTTTTCAACCATTAGGATTTACCATTGCTGTTGCTAAAGATCGAGCGATTGATAACTTATTACAAATAGGCGATCGCTTTGTGATCAATGTGTTAGAAGAAGGTAATTATCAAGACCTGAAAAAACACTTCCTCAAACGTTTACTTCCTGGTGCGGATAGATTTGCAGGTGTGAAAACTCAAACTGCTAAAAACGGTTCACCAATTTTAACCGATGCACTTGCATACATGGAATGTGAAGTAGTCAGCAAAATTGAATGTAGCGATCATTGGATTTTATATTGCATTGTTGAAGATGGCAAAGTTTCCAAACCAGATGCGCTGACAGCAGTACGTCATCGCAAAGTAGGAAACTACTACTAATTGATAATTGATAATTGATAATTGATAATTGATAATTAATTGTCAATTATCAATTACCTACACAGATATTTTCATGAGAATAATATTTGATAAATATTATGCCTTTTCCTGACTCTATTTCTAACGTTTTCACCTCAGCTAAAAATTGGGTTTCTCAAGTTTTTTATTCACAAGAAAAATCTATGACAGATTCCAAACCACGGGACGTACAAATTTTACCGATCGCCACCAATACCAAAGTTCTCAGAGCTAGGAGTTGGTCACGTCTAAGGTTTGAAGTTGAATATGCACTTTGTCGAGGAACTACCGCAAATTGCTATTTAATAGAAGCCGATAAAACTGCATTAATTGATCCTCCGGGAGAAGGATTTACTAATATTTATTTTGCAGCATTGCAGAATACAGTTAATTTGAGAAAGTTAGATTATGTGATTTTGGGTCATTTTAGCCCTAATCGTATACCAACTTTAAAAGCACTGTTAGAACTTGCACCGCAAATTACTTTTGTTTGTTCTATGGTTGGTGCAAATAATTTGCGTGCATCTTTCCCAGATCAAGATATTAAAGTTTTGATTATGCGGGGGAAAGAAACTTTAGATTTAGGTAAAGGTCATGTTTTGAAATTCTTACCTACTCCTAGTCCCCGTTGGCCAGAAGCACTTTGCACCTATGATCAACAAACCCAAATTCTCTATACTGATAAATTATTTGGGTCGCATATCTGTGGTGATGAAGTTTTTGATGATAATTCAGAAGCTTTTAAAGAAGATCAGCGTTATTACTTTAATTGTTTGATGGCTCCCCATGCAACTCATGTCGAAGCTGCATTAGAAAAAATTTCTGATTTGCAGGTGAGGATGTATGCAGTAGGTCATGGTCCATTGATTCGCACTGGGTTGATAGAATTAACTAAAGCTTATTCTGAATGGAGTCGCGCTCAAAAAGATCGGGAAATTTCCGTAGCGTTACTTTATGCTTCTGCTTATGGTAACACTGCCACTTTAGCACAGGCGATCGCTTGGGGATTAACTAAAGGTGGTGTTGCGGTAAAATCTATTAATTGCGAATTTGCATCCCCTGGAGAAATTCGTGGTACTGTAGAACAGGCAGATGCGTTTATTATTGGTACTCCTACCATCGGTGGTCATGCTCCCACACCCATACACACTGCTTTAGGTATTGTTTTAGCTATTGGTGATAATAGTAAATTAGCAGGTGTCTTTGGTTCTTACGGTTGGAGTGGAGAAGCTTTAGACTTGGTAGAAGGAAAACTGCGAGATGGGGGATATCGGTTTGGGTTTGACACTTTGAAAGTCAAGTTTAAACCCGATGAAGTCACCCTGAAAATGTGCGAAGAAATAGGTACAGACTTTGCACAAAGTTTGAAAAAAGCGAAAAAAATTCGTGTACCACAACAACCTGCAACCCCTGTAGAACAAGCAGTAGGAAGAATAGTTGGTTCTGTATGTGTAGTTGCAGCGAAACAAGGGGAAGTTTCCACAGCAATGCTGGGGACATGGGTATCTCAAGCTACTTTTAATCCTCCAGGAATTACAGTGGCGATCGCCAAGGAAAGAGCCGTTGAATCATTGATGTATCCTGGTGGTAAGTTTGTCCTGAATGTTCTTCCAGATGGTGTTCATGTAGACTACATGAGACATTTCCGTAAAAATTTCGCCCCTGGAGAAGACAGGTTTGCTAATTTCCAAACGGTAGAAGCTGATAATGGTTGTGCAGTCCTGACTGATGCTGCTGCATATTTAGAATGTTCCGTTAACCAACGTCTAGAATGTGGTGATCATTGGGTAGTATATGCCACTGTAGATAATGGTAAATTACTCAAACCGGATACTGTAACTGCTGTTAATCATCGCAAAACCGGTACACATTATTAAAAGGAGTTAGGTAGCATCATAATTGATACTAATTATCTCCAGCTAAGAGAGATTCAGTGTTGCTTGGGGAAGATTTACTGATTAAATTTGTATTGTTATCTACTGCTGAATATCCCAATACACTCAGCATCACAATACTAGCTGCTGCTAAAACGTAGCGTCTACCCAAACTGACTCCGTAGCGCCTTTGTAAAAAATTTTCTTGCACAACATTAAATTTTTGTCGGTTCATCTACTACCTCATTTTTTGTTCTAGCTTTCTGTTTAGTTAGACGTTAATGATGTGTTAGATGTTCACTATCGCATAGAAAATACATAAATCCTTGCTGGTTACAGTTTTGGTAACGGATTTTTACGTTATGTTTTCATAACTTAATTTAAGAGTCAGGAGTTATTAATTTTGGATTTTGGATTTGGGATTTTAGATTTTGGATTATTTTTGTCAGATCCAATCTGCTATATAAAACCTAGACAAAACTAGACTTTACTTTCTACTTCAACGGGAGCATGGGAGCAGTTATCCCTCAGTAGACTTTCACGCCTTAGCCAGACGC
>NZ_JACJPT010000201.1:0-4497 GCF_014696195.1 Sphaerospermopsis sp. FACHB-1094
ATACTTATCGGTTACTTGAAAATACATCAGAACGTATCCAAGTTTTGCAGGGACTTAAACAAATTGGGGCTTATATTGGCGATTTAAGGCGTTAGGCGATCACCTTTATCAATCATTCCCACCTCACATGACTGATGTAGATAAATAACTATATTTGACTATATTTTTGTTATTCAAATCCAATACTGCTTGCCGTGCTTGCTCAATGCTGAGAGTATGTTTGCGAGAAATATAGAAAATATCCGTTAGCGTTGTTGCTGTCACATAGCCAACAACTTGACCACTATCAATCGCTTGAAACAGCAGTTCTGCATCTTGGGAAAATGGCTCTCGTTGCAATAGAAAATCTAGGACAATATTGGTATCAACTAAAACTCTCATTAAAGATACTTCTCCGCTCCTCGCTCTTCTAACATTGCAGCTACTTGCTCATCAGTTGGGGCAGGTTGATCTGTTTTCAATAAGCCCCGCATCCGTATCTGATCCTTGATTTTAGTAAATAGGTGATCGCAATAAGGGGAAGATTGACGAACTTTAGTGACATCTAACAATTCTAATAGTTTAGAAGCGTGTTTAATTTTGTGATATTCACCCTTGGTAGTTTTACCACTGGAAGTTTTGAGAATACGTTCTAAATTATCTTTTGGAATAGTTTCCACATTATTAGTTTTGGGAATACCATTTTCTTTAAAACCTTGTCCATAAAATTCTTTCAGAGTTGCAATATCCGCGATAAACCACGCTTCCATTGTTTGTACCATCAAATGGTAGTTATCATCATCAACTCCTGCTGGTTTATCCCAACCATCTCTTAATTTCAGATGTTCCCAAGGAGAACCTTTTGTGACAGGTGCTTCTGCATCAACCAGCAAAATATTAAAAGCATCAGGATTAGATTTTAAAGCAATTTTAAAGTTACGAAAAGCATCATTTCTCTTCCCACACATAGTTATATTCAGTGTAACGTTTTCACTTATTACTGTATCTAGCAATTTTTTAAAAAACTTGCTGAATCCTGCTCTAAGTAAAGATAAAGTTCTTGTACTATCTCCACCACCTTCTATATAAATTCTAATTTCTTTTACCATCTATTTCCACCAATTTCCCCTATTCTCCAAAGATCACCAAGAGTATATTTTTCCAACCATTTTTTTAATTTTTCTGGTTGAAGTCTCCTTAAATGAGTTCCTGTATTATCTCTTTCACAAACTACTACAGATTCAGGATATTCACTCAACGCAGAAACCAAAGCATCAGAATGAGTGGTGACAATTAATTGAGTTCTCTGAGATGCTTCAATTAACAATTCTGCAATTGTTGGTAAAATATCTGGATGTAAACCTAATTCTGGTTCTTCAATACAAATTAGTGGTGGTGGAGTAGGATCTAAAAGTAACGCCATTAAAAACAAATATCGCAATGTTCCATCAGATAACCTAGTAGCTGGAATTGGTTGAATTAACCCTTTTTCCCGAATAAATATTTGTACAGTACCGCCATATATTCTCACATCTAATTCTTCCGCTTCTTCATAAAATTTTTCTAGATATTCAATAATTTTTCTACTACCTAATCTATATTTTAAATCATTTAAAAACAAACCTAAATTACTACCATCTTCCAATAAAGGATGTTGAGGCAAATCAGCTTTTTGAGCATTTCTTGGTTCTGAATATCTCCCAATTTGCCAATGACGATATAAACCTATCTGAGAAAATTCTGTACTCAGATAAGAAAGTTCAGGATATAAGTCAGGATCTTTTCTTTGAGATAAAACTGACTGATCTAAAATTAAATCTTCTCTGCGGAGATTTCTTCTAAACTCCTTACCATCATCTGTAATTGTGTTAATATTTAAAACAGGCCGACCATTTTGATAACGATAATAAAAATATACATCTTGTCGTCCTTCATAGACTTGTGCATTTTCTATAGCTTCATCTACTAATTCTAATCTTTGTCCTACTTCTGTTATGCTTAATTTATAATGTAGATTATTTTCATGTCTTTCTGGATAATTTAATATAACGTCTATATTAGCTATAGAATTACTTTTTTCACCTTTCCATAAAAATTCATTAATACCTCCACCTTGACGAAAAGGTGCTGGTAAATCTGTCGGTGTTGCGCGTAAAATACCAAAAGCTTCAATAAAATTAGATTTACCAGAAGCATTGGGTCCAATTAACACATTTAGCGGTTGTAGTTCTATTTCTTCCCCCGTATTTCCATAGGAAAGAAAGTTTTGTAATTTGATTTTATGAATAAATCTTTTACCTTCCATTTACTTCTCCTAATATTAAATAAAACTATATTTTTGCTAATATTTTGGGTCACTTTACTCTAATGTAGCTATCCATTTCCTGATAGTGAATAAACAATTATTGATCTTTTGCGATCGCTTGATGGTAGTTTAAATATCTGCTCTTTAAGTTCTTGTAACAACATAGATAGCTCCCATACTTGAATGGTTGTCTAATATATGTTGTCTATTCAGTATATTATAAAGGATCTCGCTTTATCAGTCTAATTTGAGTGATCGCACTTTATCAATCTAAGCAATAAGCGATCGCCCCCGACTCAAAACCAAAATATCACAATATTATCCGTTCCCATGATTTGTTATGGAGCAAATCGCCTAATCCTCGGTAACTATTTTATCCTAAGTAAACATGGCTTACAGCACTTTATCTGCCAGCCTTTAAAACTTGTTCGGCTGTCAGTTTGAGATTTGGGAATGTCAGCGAAGTAATGGGTTGATTGCCTCGAATCTGCTGAATTTCATACTCTCCTTTCACTAACGTACAAATGGAAAGGGTTGGTTGTTTCGGTTTCCCAATATGTCGAGTCCCGCCCAGACCTGCATAATCCGCAATCCAATATTCAGGAATACCTAAAATTGCGTAGTCTTCGACTTTACGCGCATAGTCGTTTTGCCAGTTGCTACTAACTACTTCCATCACAAATGTAATCGAACTGCCCAGGGTGATGATTGATTGGTCATTCCAAAGTAGTTCTTTCGCAAGTTCATTGCGGTCAATAACCATAACATCAGGTCGAAATGCTGTCATATCCAAGTTAGAAGGACGTAGTAATCCTCGCTGAAGGACAAACCAATTTAAACCTATTGCATCAATTTGGGCGCAGATTTTTGTGGTGGTAAAAGCTGAAACTTCTTCATGGTAGCCTGTTGGTTCCAAATCAAATACCTCTCCATCAATCAATTCGTAGCGGTTACTGTCACCATAACGGACGATAAAATCACCAAAACTTAGTAACTGCTGTTGTATTGGTATTCCGGTTGCAATGGTCATAGGTCAACTTAGCCCCATCAATATCATCACTCTAGCATTTTCGCTAAATCCATCTACTCCGATTTCTTAACCTTTGCGATCGCTTCACAATTACTTGTGTTTGGCGATCGCTATTACTGTGAGTCATGATTTTTAGTTAATAGACATCAAATTCTCAAAAGGATGACGATTTTTCCAGCGGTAAGTATTAAAGTACCGAAAATCAACAGATAGAATCCGCCCATGCCCCAAATGTTCGGCAAGAATAATCAATGAAGCGTCCGCTAAATCCATTGGCAGAGAACTATATTGATTCATCAATTCACTGATTCTTTTCCCATCTTGAACCTTGAGATCAAAAACCTCAAAAGCACCAATTTCTAAGCTATGAATAAACGTCTGTTGAGCATTTGTGCCTGTACGTTTCAAGAGAATATGACAAGCTTCCGTAATTACACACCATGTTGTAACTAGAGGCTCATCAATCGTATCTAAAACTTCTTGAGCGAGAACATGATAATCATCACGGCGATTGATTAGTGCTATCCAAAAGCCAGAATCAACGATTACCATATTTTTCGTTAAGACTTTCAGTGAGATATTGCTTGTAATTAACCGACAAATCAGAGTCCCCTTCAGCACAACCAATCAGCCCTGATTCTCTAAGGAGTTGCAAAGGCTTTACAGGGGATTCTTGATGTAATTTTTCATAATAAAGATCGATCGCCACTTTCATAATGTCAGACGCACCTTGATTTGTCCGCTGGCGAATGTAATTAAACTTACTAGCGCGATCGCTATCGAGCCTTGCATTAACTCTCATATTTTTGCTTGTCATAACTCTGTATGACAATACTATAGCTCAAAAAATTCAAAGTTAAGTAGTTCTCAAATAGTTTCCTCATAGGCCGATCGCTCCTTTCGCCACAGCGATCGCCCCAACTCAAAACCAAAATATCACGATATGATCCGCTCTAATGACTTATTATACAGCGATCACCTCAACAACCCATCTTCTAAAGCAAATCGCTCTTTTCCTTATATGTATCGTATTATTAAGTATTAGAAACTAGATCAAATTCCTAAAATTCATGTAATTACTGCAAGGATTTAACTGTGATTACAAATGCTAGTAGCCTTACCCTTAGCAATCTCCGTCAAACCTTTGGCTTGAGACTCAATTCTAGCGATCGCTTTTTTGATG
>NZ_JACJPT010000202.1:0-4240 GCF_014696195.1 Sphaerospermopsis sp. FACHB-1094
ACAAAATCACCACCCATATCAGCAAAAACCACGCGGTGATAGGGATAGAAGATTTGAATGTATCTGGGATGTTAGCAAATGGGAAATTATCAAAAGCTATATCAGATATGGGCTTTTATCAATTCAGAAGGCAGCTAGAATATAAAACACAACTGTATGGCAGTAAGTTAGTAATTGTGGATAGATATTATCCCAGTAGCAAGACTTGCTCAACTTGCGGAGAAAAGAAATCATCACTGTCATTATCTCAAAGAGTGTTTAAATGTGATAACTGTGGCTTTGAGATTGACAGAGATTTAAACGCTGCGATTAATTTAAAAAAAGAAGCGGTCAGATTGATCGTGTTAGCCTGTGGACTAGATAGTGCCGACACTTCTAGGAGTTCAGTGAGCGTAGTCGAACTGGTGAAACAGGAAGAAAAAGCCAACTTTTGTTAGCATTAGTTAGCTTTTTTGTATCGGACGAATGGTAAAAAGTTGATGTGGCTGTTTTTTTACGGGCAAAGGTGCGATCGCTCATCCCTCCCTCCATTTATCGCTGAGACGAAGCTGATGTTTTTAATTTTATGGTTTTTTAGATGGCGATCGCTTTCGACCTAAGTGTAATTTTCTCTCCTCAAACCCAACCACCAATTTCTACCTCTGTTAAAGATTTCTCTAACTTAGCGTATTCTGTCCGCGCTGCTCGTAATAAATGTTTCATCTGCACTGGCTCACCCGCATCCGCAGCCAAAAAAGCTGCATTTAAGGCTATATTACGAATATTGCCCCCAGTCACACTTAACTGCGCTAATTTCTTGGCATCTAAATCATGAGTTGGTGTACTTTTTGGGTAAACCCGTCGCCAAATTTCCGCACGTTGCACTGCATCTGGAAAAGGAAATTGAATTGCAAACCGAATTCGTCTTTGAAAAGCTGTATCTAGAGAATTTTTCAGGTTTGTGGTTAGAATTGCTAACCCTGGATAACTTTCCATCCGTTGCAGCAAATAGCTAACTTCTATGTTGGCATGACGATCATGGCTATCTTTAACTTCGCTACGTTTACCAAACAAAGCATCCGCTTCATCAAATAATAGGATCACTCCCCCTTCTTCTGCTGCATCAAATACCCGACGCAGATTTTTCTCAGTTTCACCAATATATTTACTCACTACGGATGATAAGTCAATGCGATATAAATCTAAGTGTAATTCATGAGCCAATACTTCCGCTGCTAGGGTTTTTCCTGTACCACTACCCCCAAAAAATAAGGCACTAATCCCTAAACCGCGAGTATTTTTAGCTGCAAATCCCCAGGTTTGATATACTGTAGCTCGTTGACGGACGTGAGCCGCTATTTCTCTTAACATTTCGGATTGGGCTGGAGGTAATACTAAATCTTCCCATCTGGCACTGGGGGGAATACGCTGTGCTAGTTCATCTAACCGGGGGCGGGCTTGTTTGCGGCAAGCATCCCATAAAATCCTGCTGATATCTTTTTCTTGCTCCTGGGCTAATTTTCCGGACGCTTCTGCATAAGCAGCGCGAATGGTGGTAGGACTAAGGTTAAATTGTGCTACTAATTTTTTGACTTGTCCGTTTAATTGCGGTTCTAGATGGAATAGGGTTTTTTGCCAAAGTATGGTTTGTTCTTCGGTGGTGGGTTTGTGAACATCAAAACTGACTACGGGGCGTTGCTGTATTGCCATTCTTTCCCGACTTGTCACCAACACAAAACCATTGATCCGTTCTAGAAAACGTCCGATATGATGAGTGCGATCGCCTTCTGTAATGTCAACTTTATCACAGTCAATCAATAAAGCACTTTGACTGAGAATAGCCTCTCTTTCCCACAACCGCAACAAAGTTTCCATCTCCATTGGAGCAGAAGGAATAACTTGAGCAGACATGATATGTATTGTCATTCCTAGCATTTTACAGACTGTGGCAGCGATCGCTCGTTTGCTAGTAGGTTCAATGCCACATAATTGTAAAATTGGTAACTTTTCTTTTTGAGATGCTTGCATCCAGACGGCTGCTATTTGTTCGGCTATTTGTTGCTGTGAAGCGACTAATTCTCCTGCCTCTGGTAAAGGTTCAACAATTCCCGCCAGTCTTTCATCCAGGTATTGTGTACCGATAAGATAGTGTAAAATTCTTTCATCAATTCGCAGAGGACTAAGAGTTAAAGCTCTACCTTCACCTAGCTCAATTAACCGCCAATATCGTAGTTTACTATCAGGGGCGATCGCATCCCAATGGGAATTTGGTAATGTTGCTAAAGCTAAACCCAAAGTTGGATAAACTCGCTGTGGATCTCCTTGAGCTAAAGCACAGACAGCTGCAAAATCTCCATAAAACTCCATACAGGCGCACATCAGCAGTATATCCCTCTCAAAGCTAGTCAGACCAAACAATTTACATATCTGCTCTAGTGCTGGTGGTGCTGACATTCCCGCCCTAGCAGCTTGTAACGCTTGTTCTCCCAACTGCTGTTGTTCTCTAGGTTCAGATGGCTGTGTTTTTTGAGCAGATGCTTCTATCGCACCACGCACCATAGCCAAGACTGATAATAAGTAAGATTCATTACCCTCATACCACTGTTGCCAATTGTGACTGATTTTTGTTGCCTTCATTGCACAGCCTCAGATTGATTTACGTTACTGCTCTCAATTAATACCATCGAAGCTTGATAACTAATTGACGGTCGATAGTGGGTTTGTAAAGCTGACCATATCTTAGAACTGTCTTCCATATTCAAAAATTCAGGAGAAAGTTTAATCTGTCCCAGTTGTTCCACTAACTCAGATACAGATACCCCCGCCAAAGCTTGAGAAATCAGACTTGTGGTGTTACTTGTAGCGGCAGTTTTTAAAGCATTTGCAATCAATTCCGAGGAAATAACAGTTGTTCTGTGTAATAATTGCATCGCATAACCCAGTAGCAATTCTGCCTGAAAATCCTTAGCACCATAAGCGGTTAATAGGTAGTGTAAGTTTAAAGCCAGTGGTGGATTTACAGAACGCGGACTTTTATTTATACTATTGATACTATTAATGCTGGAGTGTTTAGTACGAAATTCCTGAGATATCCAATCAACATTGCGATTCTGGGTAACTTGATAAAGAAACAAATTGAGTTGCGCCCGCTCATCACTTCCCACTTTAATTAAATCCGGTGGTATGGCAGTAACCAGCACATCACCAACACTAGCAGTAATTGAATCACTGACTAGCCCGTTTTCCAGTAAGTCTTTCAGCACTGCGGTGACAGCAACTATAGAGAGCGCGTTACTCATCATCATTCCTCACAGCACCAGCACAAGTTGATCACTATACACCTCACCAAATATTTTTCAGGCTTTGTGCTAAAACTTTAACATTCAGCATAGTATCAATAACATAAATTTTATAAGAAGTTTATACTTGTACTTGCAAATAATATCAAATCCGTATTTTACCTAATTCCACAAGAGACATTCACAGACTGGTATTGCTGTATGCTAAAGCGAAAGCTTCGCTAACCCATAGTGTGCCATTAGCTAATGGCTAAATGCTGAATATTTCAGTAGGTAGGCGTTAAAAACTGTCCTTATGACAAAGTAAGAGGTAGAAGGTAGGAAGGAAGAGGTTTTAAGCAGTTTTACATTTCTTTACGTACATCGGTTTTTTCATGCCGACTTACTTACAACCTCTGAGAAGATGTTGTAATCATGAAAAGTTCCTATGAAAACTAAAAATTTGGCTTGACGTAGGTAATGATATAAGCTGAAATTAAAATAAGTGAAACTTAATTATGAAAAAATAGGCTAAAAACCCTTAATGCTTCGCTGTGAGCATCAGCCGATAGTGTAGCGTGGCATTAGCCATATAGTTAAGTTTTGGATCTGGGTGGAAAAACTTGACCTTCCTTCAGGCAAGGGGACGACAGTTACTTCACTCAGGGAAACCCTTTCGGCAGTTCCTTCTGGGGTAAACCCCCAAGACCGGACTGCCTCACCAACGCACTGCCTCACGAAAGCCATTTGAAGCGTTTACGCTTCAGTAACTTGTGATATAATCGTTATCACAAGAAAATCGCCGAAAGGCACGGAAGCCACTTGGCTGTCTTACAGTGGAGGAAGTGCCAACGGCGAATTTATTCGCCGCGAATATGATATGATTGGACTGCGAGTAGGAACAACCATCTACACGAAGAAGTATTTTGATAAGGAGAAACCCCTGATTTATCTCGTCTCGGCATTTGACCGCAGCCTGGGTA
>NZ_JACJPT010000203.1:0-4167 GCF_014696195.1 Sphaerospermopsis sp. FACHB-1094
GATTTCAAGAGATGGCAAAGAAATTTTCAAATCTCCTCCTGACTCCTGACTCCTGACTCCTGACTCCTATGCCCTCACGGAAAGACTTTCTCAGCAACCCCTATTTAAGGAGTTTCTTTGATTTGGAAATTTTCCCAACACTAACAAAGTGGCAGCTTTTTTAGGCTCACAGTACCTACGGGTTGCTGAATAAACTCAAAACCTGGATGAATAAAGAGTTTGAGGGTGATAACAAATAAAATAGGTGCAAGGTTTTGGAAGCTATGAGTAGGAAAACCTTGTACTTTGTTGGTTTTTACCTCGTTTGAAAATACAAAAAACTCCTTGATATCCTTGAACTCCTGACTCCTTGAAATCCTTAATTTTCTAGGTTTTACGTTTATTCAACATCCCCTATTTATCTTTTTTCTGACTCCTGACTCCTGACTTTTGCTGTATCTTCAATTTTTCTCAGGTTTTATCAATTTGTATCGCCTAGCGGCCAAACCTCTAGTCAACCTGGTAATATTTTGCAGATGCAATAGAGATTCAGCTTGCTAGAGCGAGAATTTAAAGGGTGATTATATCCAGTAATGTTCTGTCAATATGACAAGCGAAAAAATATTCTTAAATTGGCTATTTTCCCTCAGAAAAGCCGAGAATTTAGCCTACTGTCACCAGACTTTGCTTATTGAGATGAGAAAATATATCTTCGCAATTGTTAACTATCTCAAACACTGAATCTAGGTGAGTAAGTTCCAATACTAATCTTACAGGAGCTTGCACGTTGCAAAGAACTAAGCGACAACCGCTTTCGCGTACAACTTTCAGTGCTTGAACTAGGGGAACTAAACCAGAGCTATCCATGAATTCAACTTCTGCGAGATCGATAACCCAGAGTTGATCAGGTTGAGGTTTTACTCCAGCCATCTTTTCACTCAAGGCCGTACCAACCTGTAAGTCTATGCTTCCTTGGGGTTTGAACAAAATCACTTGGCGTTCTTGTGTAAGAGTCATGAATTTAACTGGGTAGTTGAACAGGGCAGTTGAAATGTTCAGAAAATGGAAATTATATCAATCAAGATTGAGTGTCAACAGTGTAAATACTGTTTTTTCTTAGTCAGACAGGACTTAATGCAATTATAGTCGATATCTATGGAACTGCTACAGGAATCATGACAAACGAGAGTATAAAATTTGATAGATATTTCCAATATAGTCATAAATGACTGCGGATTTCGGTAGCCAATTTAACTGTTATTATTTTCTTATAATTTGTGTGTATTTTTATAACTTTTTAATAATTACATTTCAAAAATGTACATAATATCATGTCTATTTCTATAGTTATCATATATTTACGTCCAGGAAATAGGGAAGAAAACAATTTTTATTACAAGAAATTAACCTGAAATTATAAGTAGAAGGAATTGAAAAAAACCGAATGGTGAAAAGCAATGATCAGGTTTTTGTCATTATGAACGTCAATAATCAATTACCAATTATTTGACAGCCTAACTCCAGACAAGCCAAAATATAGTAAAAGTAAAAATTTGTAAAGTCGGCGGTGCTGGATGTCTTTTGAGCTATTTTCACTAGAAAACATCCAAGAATTTGCTCAATCTTACGGTTATTGGGCTATTTTTTTGGGAATTTTGCTAGAGAATTTGGGCATTCCTCTTCCTGGTGAAACCGTGACTTTAGTGGGCGGTTTCCTAGCTGGTAGCGATGAACTTAATTACTGGCTGGTTCTGGGTGATGCTGTTACAGGTGCTGTAATAGGCGGTACTTTCGGCT
Source organism: Sphaerospermopsis sp. FACHB-1094 (assembly GCF_014696195.1). Lineage (NCBI taxonomy): Bacteria > Bacillati > Cyanobacteriota > Cyanophyceae > Nostocales > Aphanizomenonaceae > Sphaerospermopsis > Sphaerospermopsis sp. FACHB-1094. Next base: position 1,777 of record NZ_JACJPT010000203.1, read on the forward strand.
ATTGGATTGGTAGGGTTGGTGGTTGGCCGTTCCTGTTACAAGTGGGAAAGATATTCCGTATATCTGAAACCCGACTGCTGAGTATTAAAGATCAATTTAGTGAAAATGCTGCTAAAGCTGTATTTTTTGGTCGTTTTTTCGCATTATTGAGAATTTTTGCGGCTCCACTTGCGGGTATTGCCGAAATGTCTTTTGGTAAATTCCTGGTATATAACTTAGCAGGAGCTTCTGCCTGGGCTGGTGTCATGGTGACTTTAGCTTTCTTTGCCGGCAGAATTGTTTCCCTAGAACAATTAGTAGCTTGGGTAAGTCAATTTGCAATTTTGGCGTTACTTATTCTAGTTGCTGTAATTGTTGTTCCTATTTGGTGGGAATCACGCCAAGTTAAGCATTTGGGGGAATAGGTGATTGGTGATTGGTGATTGGTGATTGGTGATTGGTGATTGGGAAAATACAAATAATTTTCCCCCTGCTCCCTGCTCCCCTGCTTCTTCCCCAGTCCCCAGTCCCCAGTCCCCAGTCACTTAAGACTGCGCCCAAATGCGGGTAGGTAGTCCCCAGACGTAAATAAAGCCTTCTGCGGCTTTGTGATCAAATTGATCTTCTGCTCCGTAGGTGGCTAAGTCGGGAGTATAAAGGGTGTTATCGCTCCAACGTCCTACTATGGTGGCGTTACCTTTAAACAGTTTTAACCGCACAACACCAGAAACTCTTTCCTGTGTTTGTTGAATAAAAGCATCAACAGCGGCTTTAAGTGGACTATACCAAAGTCCGTTGTATACTAATTTGGTATAGGTTTCTTCAATACCCCGTTTGTATTGAGTAACATCTGCTGTTAAAGTCAGGCTTTCTAAATCACGATGGGCATTAATTAACACCACCATTGCTGGTGATTCGTAGATTTCCCGTGATTTAATGCCTACTAGGCGGTTTTCAATCATGTCAATGCGCCCAATACCGTGATTGCCAACGATAGTATTGAGTTCTTGAATTAGCTGAACTGGTGTTTTTGATGTACCGTTGATGGTGGTGGGAATGCCTTTTTCAAAGCCAATTTCCAGATATTCCGGTTCATTGGGAGTATCAGCTATGGCTTTAGTCATTTCATAAATTTCTTCTGGGGGTTCGTTAGCTGGATCTTCCAAAGTACCAGCTTCGATACTGCGACCAAGTAAATTTTTGTCAATACTGAAGGGAGAGGATTTTTTTACGGGTGCAGGAATACCAAACTGCTCACCATAAGCAATAGTTTCTTCCCGACTCATTCCCCATTCTCTGGCAGGTGCAAGAATTTTTAAGTTGGGGTTTAGTGCTGTACAGGAAACATCAAAACGTACTTGATCATTACCTTTACCAGTACAACCGTGAGCGATCGCATCCGCACCATATTTTTCGGCTGTTTCTACTAATACCTTAGCAATCAAAGGTCTAGCTAATGCAGTTCCTAGAGGATAACGATTTTCATAGAGTGCATTCGCTTGAATTGCGGGAAATGCGTAATCTTGGACAAAGCTATCTTTGACATCCGCTACTAGAGATTCACTTGCACCAGATTTTAAAGCTTTTTCTCGTACTGGTTCTAATTCATCTCCCTGACCTAAATCTGCTGCTAGGGTGATTACCTCTTCAACTCCCCATTCTTCTTTAAGGTAGGGGATGCAAACAGAAGTATCTACTCCACCAGAATATGCTAAGACAACCTTTTTGGCGCGACCCATTAGTTTCTCCACTTAGGAAAACAAACAATGAGTCATTATTATATCTAAACTTAACCATGTATAGTTTTTTTATGCAACAACCATTGTCATGGAAAGCTGTTAATTAACCTCACTACCTAGTCAGGATATGAGGAGTTGAGCTTGTCCTAAGTTGACAATTTACTAGATAAACCTGTACAAATGTATACAAAAACACAAGTATTTGACGTATACATGGAATAAGTTGACTAAAAAATTAGGCAAAATGTGTCAGAATTAAATAATAAAGTATAGTGTTGACATCAGCAAATGCTTTTATCCATCAAAACAAAACTCAAGTTAAATAAAACCCAAGAAATATTAATGGCTAAACACGCTGGTATAGCAAGGTTTACTTATAATTGGGGTTTAGCAACTTGGCAGGATTTGTATAATGATGGATTAAAACCAAATAAATACATACTCAAAAAATTCTTTAATAATCATGTCAAACCTGAATTGACATGGATGAAAGAAAAAGGTATTTGTCAGAAAATCACTCAATATGCTTTTGATAGTTTAGGTGAAGCTTTTCAGAGATTCTTTCAAGGAAGGTCTAAATATCCTAACTTCAAAAAGAAAGGGAAAAATGATAGTTTTACAATTGATGCAGGTGGTAAACCAATTCCTGTAGGTGGTATATCAATAAAACTAC
>NZ_JACJPT010000204.1:0-4050 GCF_014696195.1 Sphaerospermopsis sp. FACHB-1094
TTACTCTCATTAAGCCTCTTAACTTTTAAGTTACCTTTAGTTATTATGTACTACTTTAATGGCTTTTTTGATCTGTGACAGTTGAGGGTGCGGAATGTGGGATAGATTTGGGACAAGGTGAAGCAGAAGTATTAGGTTTAGGTTTAGAAAAACCTGGCAGTTTGTTAATTTTTGATGATTAATTAGCTCGACGTATTGCTAATATACACAAATTAAAATACACGGGAACATTAGGTGTTTTAGTAAAAGCTAAAAAATTAGGTTACTTATCTTCTATTGCTCCTGTGATTGCTATGTTGAAACAACAAGGAATGTGGTTAAATGATAGCATTATTAATGATGTTCTCAGATTAGCTGGAGAATCTTTCTAAAAATAGAAATACAAAAAATCATGCCCACAATAATTAATCAATCCCTCACCTTAACAGAATTTCTCAAACTCCCAGAAACAAAACCGGTCAGGGAATATATCAACGGGGAAATTATCACTAAACCCATGCCCAAAGGCAAACATAGCCGTTTACAATTAAGACTATGCAATACTATTAACGATATCACAGAAAGCGAAAAAATAGCTTATGCTTTTCCTGAATTGCGTTGTAGTTTTGGTGTGCGTTCCGTAGTTCCTGATATCGCGGTTTTGAAATGGTCAAATATTCCCTTTACTGCTGAAGGTGAAGTCCCTAATGATTTTTTCATTCCTCCAGATTGGACTATTGAAATTCTCTCACCTGAACAAAATTCAACTCGCGTGATAGATAATATTTTATATTGTTTAAATCATGGTTGTTTGTTAGGTTGGTTAATAGATCCTGAAGATCGTTCTATTTTGGTTTTTCGTCCCCAACAACAACCAGAATTATTCAGAGGTGATCAACAGTTACTAATTTTAGCAGAAATCAATTTACAATTAACAGTTAATCAAATATTTGCCTGGTTGAAAATGATAGGTTAATGATGATATTTGTGTCAGAATCAGGATAACCAGGATTAAAGGATGTAGAGGATGAAAATAGAAAATCTCTCTAAAACCTCTTACCTATCCTTCGGGAACACCTTCGGTGAACGTGTCCTTTGCGTTCTTCGTGGTTCATTCTTTAGTGACTTGTGCGTAACCAACCATCATTAAATAACATCCTGTACATCCTCAAATCCTAATTCAGATCACCTATTATAAATAAATCTATGATTCTACAAACTCACCCAACTCAAAAAACACCCATTGTCACCTGGGAACCACTTCCCACCGATTTTATTTTACCTGATGACCCAGTGGAAAATATTCAACAACCACCTTTAGCAGCTGCACTTACTGACGCTTTAGGTGCAGCAGGACGCATCCTCCCACAAATGCTGATTGGCTCTAATTTTGGGCTTGTAGCCACCTTAAACAAAAAAATCATCGTCAAAGCCCCCGACTGGTTTTATGTGCCACAGGTGCATCCTGTAGCTACTGATGTGGTACGTCGCAGTTATACCCCCAACCTCGAAGGAGAACCTGTAGCTGTGGTGATGGAATTTCTTTCTGATACCGAAGGTGGAGAATTATCATTACGTTCCACACCACCTTATGGAAAGTTGTATTTTTACGAACACATTCTCCAAGTTCCCACTTATGTCACTTATGATCCCTACGAACCCAGTTTAGAAGTACGCTGTTTGCAAAATGGAGAATACAACAAACAAAAAGCAGACCCTAATGGACGTTTTTGGATTCCTGAACTCTCACTATTTTTAGGAATTTGGCCAGGTGAAAGATTATGTCAAACCATGAACTGGTTGCGGTGGTGGGATAGTGACGGAAATTTGCTGCTGTGGAGTAGTGAACAAGCTGAACAGGAACGTCAACGGGCTGAACAGGAACGTCAACGGGCTGAATTATTAGCAGCTAAGTTACGAGAACTAGGTATTGATCCTAACACTATCTCATGAAATTGTGGTACGGGCATCTTGCCCGCTACAAAAAAATTAAGGTGACAAACGTTGTATTTTCCAACTTCCATCATCCCACCGAGAATACAGCAACCGATCATGTAACCTGCTAGAACGTCCTTGCCAAAACTCTATTTCTTGGGGAATTACCCGAAAACCTCCCCAGTGAGGTGGTCTAGGAACTTCCTGATTTTCATATTTACGCTGGAAATCCTGTAATTGTACTTCTAAAACTTCCCGACTAGCAATTACTTCACTTTGATTAGAAGCCCACGCGCCCAAACGACTATTATGAGGACGTACTTCAAAATATCCATCCGATTCTTCAGCAGAAATCTTTTCTACACATCCCACAATTCTCACTTGTCGTTCTAATTCTGCCCACCAAAATACTAACGCAGCTTGAGGATTGGCTGTTATTTCTTGTCCTTTGTGACTGTTGTAGTTGGTAAATAAAACAAAGCCCCTTTCATCAAAATCTTTTAATAAGACCATTCTGGCTGAAGGTTTACCATCAGGGGTAGATGTAGCCAAAGTCATGGCGTTAGGTTCTAATAATTTTGCTTCTAGAGCCTGATCAAACCATAATTTAAATTGTATAAAAGGATTAGGGTTAACTTCTGTTTCATTCAAATCTTGCAAAGTGTAGTCTTTACGAAGGTCAGCAATATTTTTATCCATTGGTAATGGGTAATTGGTAATGGGTAATTGGTAATTGGTAATTATCATACATTTTATAACCTATTCCCCATTCCCTATTACCTATTCCCTATTCCCTAAGATTAAATCAAATGCGCCGTTCAGCCTCTTTACAAACTCTGCTAATTTATGGTCTGAGTGGCCCGATTATCGCTCTCAATGTCTGGCTACTGTCTCTGCTGTTTCGTTATTTCCAGCATCCAATTACTATTCTGAGTATTGCGGCAATTTTGGCGTTTTTGCTGAATTACCCGGTGAAATTATTAGAAAAAGCTAGGATTACTCGCACTCAGGCAGTGATCATAGTTTTAATCTTCACTTTAGCTTTGTTGATTATTTTGGGTTTTACCCTTGTACCAATGGTAATTGACCAAACAATCCAACTTTTAAACAAAATTCCTGATTGGTTAGCCTCCAGTCAAGACAACCTGGAAAATTTGCAAATGTTAGCACGTCAGAAACGTATAAAACTTGACCTAAGTTTAGTAACTGAGCAAATTAATGCTGGTGTGCAGAACATTCTACAACAGATAGCTTCTGGTGCGGTGGGATTTGCGGGAACTTTATTATCAGGATTGCTGAATATAGTGTTAGTAATTGTACTAGCTTTTTATATGCTGCTATATGGCGATCGCCTGTGGTATGGTTTAATTAATCTCCTGCCATCTTATATTGGCATCCCCTTCAGCAAGTCCTTACAATTAAATTTTCAGAACTTTTTCCTTAGCCAATTATTACTGGCACTGTTTATGGTGGTAGCCCTGACACCGATTTTCTTATTTTTAAGAGTACCATTTGCCCTATTATTTGCCATTATCATCGGTATTTCTGAGCTTATTCCCTTTATCGGCGCTACATTAGGGATAGGGTTGGTAACGTTATTAGTGTTTTTACAGACTTGGTGGTTAGCATTTCCAGTAGCAATGGTAGCAATTATCATGCAGCAAATCAAAGATAATATCCTATCTCCCAAGTTGCTTGGTAACTTTATCGGACTCAATCCCCTATGGATTTTTATAGCGATTTTGATGGGATTTGAAATTGCTGGTTTGTTGGGAACACTGGTTGCTGTACCCATTGCTGGTACTATCAAAGGCACTTTCGACGCTATTAAAAACAACAAAAATGGAAATTCTGTATATAGTTATGCTGTTGTTGATGATTAGTGATTGGGGACTGGGGACTGGGGACTGGGGACTGGGGACTGGTGACTGGTGACTGGTGACTGGTGACTGGTGACTGGGGACTGGTGACTGGTGACTGGTGACTGGTGATTGGGGACTGGTGACTGGGGACTGGTGACTGGTGACTGGTGACTGGTGACTGGTGACTGGTGACTGGTGACTGGTGATTGGGGACTGGTGACTGGTGATTGGGGACTGGTGACTGGGGACTGGTGACTGGTGACTGGGGACTGGT
>NZ_JACJPT010000205.1:0-3901 GCF_014696195.1 Sphaerospermopsis sp. FACHB-1094
ACACTTTTTCCGGTATACCCTTCAAAACCCTTGCACTAATTTCTGTGTTTATCAGCCTCTAACCTTTGATATATCAAGGTTTTAGGTTTATTCAGCAAACCCTATATAGGAGAAAAATAATTGATAATTGATAATTGATAATTGTCAATTCTCCATTGTCAATTGTCAATTGTCAATTACCCATTACCTGATTTAAACTCTGTAATAAATCATTGGCTGTATAGGGTTTTAATAAAACTGCTTGAACTTTTGTTTCTCCTGATTCTGGCAATAACTCTATTGTACCCAGTCCACTACAAGCAATCACTTGTACATCTGGGTTCATTTTTTGCATAGTGCGAATGGCAGTGACACCATCCATTTCTGGCATCATCATATCCATTAAAACTACACTAATTTCCTGTTTGTATTGGGCATAAAGAGCGATCGCTTCAATGCCATTACTAGCAGTCAAGGTCTGGTAATTGTTATTTTCCAGGATCATTGTAGCCACATCAAGTATTTGAGGTTCATCATCAACTATCAAAATCAATTCTCCGTTTCCCGGTTTAATGTCTAATTGCTCTAAACTAGGAACTTGAGGGGATTCTGCTGATGGCAAGAAGACTTTAAATGTACTGCCTTTACCAACTTGGCTGGAAACTGTCACAAAACCATTATGACTTTTAATAATTCCTAACGCTGTTGACAAACCCAATCCTGTCCCAGTACCAACTTCTTTAGTGGTAAAAAATGGCTCAAAAATGTTCTCTACTATTTTTGGGGACATACCTAACCCTGTATCCGTGACAGTAATCACAATATAATGTCCAATTTTCGATTCAAGATTCATCTTTGCATAAGCTTCATCAATAAACATATTTTCCCCAGCAATTGTTAGCATTCCACCTGCTGGCATGGCATCATGGGCATTAACTACCAGGTTCATTAATACCTGATGTAGTTGTGTAGTATCTCCAGCAACAGTCCAAAGATTTTCAGGGATTTGAGTGCTAAATTCAATGGATTTGGGGAATGTCTGTTTAGCAATTTGGATAATTTCTGTAATCAGGTGTTTAACTTGTACTATTGTTTTTTCTCCTTTTAAACCTCGCGCAAAGGATAAAACTTGTCTGACTAAAGCTGAACCTCGTTGAGCATTATTTTCAATAATATCAAGCATTTGGGGATGGCGTTCTTGATTTTTGGCAAGTTTGCCTTTAAGTAATTGGGTGGCGATTAAAATAGGTGTCAAGATATTATTTAAATCGTGGGCAATACCACCAGCTAAAGTACCAATGCTTTCTAATCTTTGAGTACGGAACAACTGCTCTTCTAGTTTTTTTCTTTCTGTAATATCAGTATCTACAACTAAGATGGATTTTGGTTGTCCATCAGCATCAAACATCAGTGTCCAACGACTTTCTACAATAATTTCCTGGCCAGATTTGGTTTTTTTACGTAACTCACCTTGCCAATTTCCTAACTTGACTACTGTTTTCAGAGCGTTTGCTTCTTTTTGTAGTGCAGTTTTAGGGCAGAAAATATCCTGAAGGTTTTTACCGACAGCTTCATCCTTAGCCCAACCGTATATCCTTTCTGCTCCCCGACTCCAAAATATGATTTTTGTGTCAAAATCTCGCACAAAAATAGCATCAGTAGCGATATCTAATAAAGCAGCTTGATCCGAAATTTGCTGTTCTTTTTGCTTGCGCTCAGATATATCTCTAGTTGTACCAATTACCCGTATTGGCTGACTTTGTTTGTTATAGTAGACTTTTCCTCTGGTGCTTAACCAGTGTAGGCTACCGTCAGGCCAAACAGCCCGATATTCAACACTAAACTCGGTTTTTTGCTCCATGGCAAGATTCAGTGCTTGAGTAAAAACCTGAGTATCTTCAGGATGAATTAAATCTAAGAAATCTGAACAAGTTGGTGGACACAAACTACCATTGGGCAATCCGTACAGTAGACCTATATGAGCAGACCATATATAGGTATTGGTGGTCACGTTCCAATCCCATATTCCCATTTTGACCGCTTCGAGGGCTAAAGTTAGTCGCTCTTCACTTTCTCGCAAAGTTTGGTCAGCCAGTTGACGCTCGGTAATGTCTTCACCAATACTACCATAGTATTCCACTTGCCCTTGTTCATTCTTGATCGCAAAGCGTCTGGACAACAGCCAGCGTATTGATCCATCAGAATGGATAATACGATATTCTGAACTAGCATTTCCACCTTGTTGATGATACACCTCCACTTCTGCCATCAAGCGGTCAAGGTCTTCTGGATGAATTGCTTCTATCCAAGATAGAGGATTTTCCCGCAGACTTTGGCAGGAACGACCCCAAATTTTCTCATAAGCCGGGTTAATATAATAGACGTTACTGCAATCTTGGCTACCAATCCATATATATGAGTCCATGTTTTCAGTAAATTGCCGAAATATCTCCTCACTCTTTTGCAGGGCGGATTCTGTTTCCTTGCGCTCTTTCATTTCTTGCTGCAAAGCTTGATTAGCAATTACTAATTCTCTTGTCCGTTCTGCTACTCGTTTTTCTAACTCTTCAGTATCTTTAATGAGTGCTGTCTCAGCTTGTTTGCGTTCACTAATATTGCTCAATAACCACATCCAGCCACTCTGTTGATTTTGAGGATTGTACATTGGAGCTACTTTCACACTAGCAGGAAATGGCTTTCCTTCTCGTGGTTGGATACTAATTTCCCATTCTGGAAATTGTTCTAAATCTGTTAGTTGGGATATAAATGTATGACGTTCTTCTTGAGTAATAAAAATTGTTAGGGGCTTACCTACTAGATATTTGGAGTCTACAGATAGTAAGGTTGATGCTGCATGATTGGCTTCTTGAATAATGCCTAATTTATCGGTTACTAAATAACCATAAGGTGTCAACTCAAACAAATTTTGGTAGCGTCGGCGTTCTAATTCTACAATCTCACGAGCAACAACGAGTTGTTCGTTTTGTTGGCGTAGTTCTTCTTCAACAATTTGCAGTTCTTCTAGAGTTTGCTGAAGTTCTTCGTTAATTTTTATCTCGTTGGCAATTTTTTCTGCTACCAATCTGTGTATAATATTTTGAGTCTTACAGCATACTTCCTCTATTGTATGATGATGATATTGACATTTATTGGATGTATGTGTGGACTGTTCTGATTCTTGGAAATATTGCTGTAAACTCTCAACTACACCAACTATTTGCACTAAATTTAATTCTGCTAACAAGTCACATTCTCTGACTACTCCTACCAGTTCTTCCCCATCATCCACAATGGGCAAATGATGGATTCCATGTTGCTGCAAGATTGACAAAACTGTGGTAATATCTTGCAAATGTGATTCTCTTAGTGTGATAACTTCCTTTGTCATCACTTCAGTTATTTTTGTATTCCATAAATCCCAGTTAAGAGCTTTCAAACGTAGTACATCTCTCAGGGTAAATATGCCTAATAAATGCTTTTCTTCTACCACTAAAACATAGCTTCTACTTTTGCTTTTTGGTAATGATTCTGGGGCGTTGACTATTTTTGGGCTGTTACTTTGTTCTTGAATCAAGACAATAGCATCCATTACAGGGCTGTCAGGGCTAATCCTCAAGGGACAACGATCAATAATTTGATGTACACTCTTTGAAGTAAACAGCTGATCGTTTAATTGCATATAGTATATAATTTGAAATATCTTAATGGGCGCTGGTTATATCGTGTCCGTGTTCAGAGTTTTCATTAAGAAAGTAGGATTGCAGGGTCCAGAAAAAAAGATAATTTTCCTATTTTTGCACAAATCGCGTGATCATTACCAACTGCTATATAAAACCTAGACAAAACTAGACTTTACTTTCTACTTCAACGGGAGCATGGGAGCAGTTATCCCTCAGTAGACTTTCACGCCTTAGCCAGACGC
>NZ_JACJPT010000206.1:0-3879 GCF_014696195.1 Sphaerospermopsis sp. FACHB-1094
CCGACTCTCGCATTTCCCCCGACTCTCGCATTTCCCCCGACTCTCGACTCCCGACTCCCGACTCTCGCATTTCCCCCGACTCTCGATTTAAACTACGATTTAAAGTAGAGATCGCAGCAGCAGGGGAAGACATCACACAGCGAATTAAAGCCAACGCTGACCAATAACGCCCCCGACGTTGGGCATAAGTCATATCTACGGTAGTAGTTTTTACTAACCCCCGTGCAAAATTATAAACTTCCTCAAATAGTTCTTTATACTCTTTAGATAATTTATAGGGTTCTTCATCAGATTGACGTTGTGGAAAAGGTGTTTCATTCCCCAACCACAATTTTACATCTGCCCGTCGTCGTTGGATAAAATGACCAGCTAAATTATCTCGTTCTGTTTCTGTGAGTTGATCCAAAGTCAAATTAGCAAACTCTGGTTTTAATAAACCCAATAAAGATAAAAAAGATTCCTCAATTCCACTATGGGGGGTAGCAGTGAGTAATAATAAATGACGGGAGGTTTTTTCAGCTATTTCAGTAATTAATTGATGTCGTTGTTGTTGGGATGTACTCTTATTACTAGCACGGGTACAAGTATGAGCTTCATCTACAATCACAAAATCTGGACAATGGGCAATAAAACTAGCTTTGCGCCGTTCTGATTTGGCATAATCTAAACTCACAATTATATGACGATAATAACTAAAAATATGAGAACCATTAGGTATTGCCCGTTCTAATTTAGAAGCTGTACCAGAACGAACTACCACAGCATCAATATGGAATTTTTCTCTTAATTCTTGTCGCCATTGATCACATAAATGGGGAGGACACAATACAGCAATTCTGGCAATTTCTCCCCTGTCTAATAATTCCCTGACAATTAAACCAGCTTCAATGGTTTTACCAATACCCACATCATCAGCAATTAATAACCTGACCGTTTCTAACCTTAAAGCCATTAACAATGGTACTAATTGATAGGGACGAGGACGCAATGACAACCTACCCAAACAGCGAAAAGGACCCGCCCCACTACGTAATAAATGCCGTGCAGCATCCATCAATAATAAAGCTGTGCTGTGGTCTTTTATACTGTCAGCAGTGGGGTTAGGAAAGGTAGCCGGTTCTAGGGTTTCTAGGTTTAAGTGCCGAAAAATACCAATGATTTCCTCTTCGTTACCACTCAGAGGACAAAGGCGGATCAAGTCTGGGTTTTCATCTGGTAATATTACCCATTGCCGACTACGACAACTAACTATAGATCCGGGGGTGCAATTTAATGTATCTGTCATTGTTTCCCTGTGTTGGCAAAGTTAGCCGTGTAAACTGGGCAGAAAGGATACCTCCTCACTACCTGAGATCACAGGCTGTTTTAGTGATTATTAATATTAAGGTTTAGTATAAAGCTATTGAATCAAGCAAATGCAAGTGTGTAACAAAAAGTGACATTTTTTAGTTATATGATAAAAATTGTAATATTTGTACAAATACAGATAAAAATAGCTGAAAATTAGGTGAATTTCAGCCAAGGAACATTTGAGATGATTTGGGTGTACGGAGTTTTTTCAAAAATCAAATAGTAGTCCTATATGTAATGGTAATACTATTAAGTTAGTTGCTGAAGTAGTGAGTAGTAATTGGCAAGATGATTATGCTAGAAAAGTAGAAGAATATGCTTTTCTGGAAATACCAGAATATTGGATTGTTGATTTTCGTGGTTTAGGTGAACTGCAATTTATTGGTAGTCCTAAACAACCTACTTTCACGGTCTGTCAATTAGTGAATGGCGTATATCAACAGCGAAAATATCGTTTATGAGATATAATTATCTCTGGACTATTTCCCAATTTGCAACTTAAACTTGATGATGTTATGTCATGTTAGAAAACCTTGTTCAAAACAATCTTTCTTTCAGTTTTTATCCTGTTCCCCCTGTTTCCAGGGTGTGAGAGGTGATTTAAATCAAACTTTCAGGATCAACTCCTAAATTCTTCAACATTTCAGCTAATTTTTTCGCTTTTTCTTCAGCTTGATTCTTTTTTTCTTCACTTTGTTGAATCCTTTCCTCTGGTGTTAAAAATCTTTTACCATTTTCATCAAACCAATATAACCATTCTCTGGTTATTCCTTGATAAGTTCCCTTTTCTTTACCGATTCCTAAACCAATTTCTGGCAACCAAACGGGATTTCCAGGAATTAAAATATATTCCCCATCCACTAATTTATAAACCTCTAAAGTTTCTTTTATTTTCCGTTGGGGATTATATACCACATAATATAAAATCCCTAACTCATCGGCATAAAATTCTTTTTTAGTGCTATATTCATTTCTGTAGGTTTGGGAAACTACTTCTAACACTAAACTAGGTAATTTCTGTTCTTCCCACAAGACATAACTAGAACGTAATTTTTCATGAATTACCCTGGGAATACCAATACTTAAAAACCCATCTGGTACTATTGCAGGTTCATTTGGATCATAATATATTCCCATATCCACACCAAAAAACCAATCCCATCTTTGAGACCAAATTAAGGCTAACATGGCTTTTAATAAACCAGGAATTAAATCTTGTAGTTCGTTATCCACTGGTGTTTCGTCAGAGTCGGGTAGTTCTTCTGATGAAGGTAAGCAATGCAAAGGATTGTAATTTAGCATAATTGATGCTACCAGTTCTATTTTTAGTATATATTACGTAGGTGACTGGTGACTGGTGACTGGGGACTGGGGACTGGTGACTGGTGACTGGTGACTGGTGACTGGGGACTGGTGACTGGGGACTGGTGACTGGTGACTGGGGACTGATGACTGGTGACTGGGGACTGATGACTGGTGATTGGGGACTGGTGACTGGGGACTGGTGACTGGGAAAAAAATTTGAGATTTGAGCTTGTCCTAAGTTGACAATTTACTAGACAAACCTATACAAGTACATACCAAACTACAAGTATTTGACGTATACATGGAATAAGTTGACTAAAAAATTAGGCAAAATGTGTCAGAATTAAATAATAAAGTATAGTGTTGACATCAGCAAATGCTTTTATCCATCAAAACACAACTCAAGTTAAATAAAACTCAAGAAATATTAATGGCTAAACACGCTGGTATAGCAAGGTTTACCTATAATTGGGGTTTAGCTACTTGGGCTTCTTTGCATAAAGATGGATTAAAGCCAAACAAATACATCCTCAAAAAATTCTTTAATAATCATGTAAAACCTGAATTGGCATGGATTAAAGAAAAGGGTATTTGTCAGAAAATCACTCAATATGCTTTTGATAGTTTAGGTGAAGCTTTTCAGAGATTCTTTCAAGGACAGTCTAAATATCCTAACTTCAAAAAGAAAGGGAAAAATGATAGTTTTACAATTGATGCAGGTGGTAAACCAATTCCTGTAGGTGGTATATCAATAAAACTACCAACAATTGGATGGGTAAAAACTTATGAAGGATTACCTCATACTACTTGCAAAAGCATTACTATTTCTAGAACTGCCGATAGTTGGTATATAGCCTTTTCTTATGAACAAGAATGTCAGCCAACTATTAAAGACCATGCTATTGTTGGTGTTGATTTGGGAGTGAAGGAACTAGCTACACTCAGCACTGGTGTTACCTTTTCTAGTCCTAAACACTATCAACAGAATTTAGTTAAACTACAAAGATTATCCAAGGTCTATTGTAGAAAAGCTTCATGTTCAAACAATAAGCATAAAGCTAAAATTCAACTAGCTAGACATCATGCAAGAATAGCAAACCTGAGAAAAGATACTCTTCATAAGCTTACTACTTACTTATGCAAAAACCACGCCAAGATAGTAGTAGAAGATTTAAATGTTTCAGGGATGTTGTCAAATCATAAATTAGCTCAAGCAATAGCTGA
>NZ_JACJPT010000207.1:0-3801 GCF_014696195.1 Sphaerospermopsis sp. FACHB-1094
GAAATCCCCAAAAATGCACACTTTTTCCGGTATACCCTTCAAAACCCTTGCACTAATTTCTGTGTTTATCAGCCTCTAACCTTTGATATATCAAGGTTTTAGGTTTATTCAGCAAACCCTAAGTAGGAATTAAGTGCAAGGTTTTTCAGTTGCCACCTCATAAAAGCTGGCACTTTTTGAATGCCTCAGTGGTTTTGGCTCACTCGCTTTTCTGATAAGCTGGTGATATGAATTGAGATTTCCACCAGTGATGATTTTGGATCATCGTGTGTACTTGCCAATCAGGGTCTGGTTGGGGATAATCTAAGCGGTAGTGTCCGCCCCGGCTTTCAGTTCTAAAAGCAGCACTTTTAAGAATTAAATAAGCTACATCTAATAAATTACGAGTTTCTGCCCAAAGCCGCAATTGTTGGTCAATATTTGGTAGGTTAAAACTGGCTGTTGCTGTAGGCTGTAAACTTTGCAAGAATTGACTTAAAGGCAAACTCGTAAAATCCTGCTGCCAAGATTCAATGGTAGCGATCGCATTTTCTAAACTTGATTGTTCTCGACAAATACCAGCACTTTGCCAGACTAAACGCGGTAATTTCTTCCTGATATTTTCTAACTGTGCCTGTTGATTTTCCCACTCACTGACAGATAAATTACAAAACAAAGGACTAGGGTGCAAATCTTTAACCTTGGCTTTAACCTCTGCTGGCGGTACTTCCATCTGTAAATCAGCCATCTGCGCCCCAAATATAATACATTCCAACAAAGAATTACTAGCTAAACGATTAGCACCATGAACTCCCGTACTAGCAGTTTCTCCCACAGCATATAAACCAGGAATATTAGTGCGATTTTGTAAATCTGCGACAATACCACCCATCCAGTAATGAGCAGCAGGAGCTACAGGAATCGGTTGATGAAAAACATCAATCCCCCAATGCTGACAAACCTTAATAATATTAGGAAACCGTTGCCGAATTTTCTCAGCAGGGATAGAGCGCATATCTAACCAAACATTGGCAGTAGCAAGATCATCTGCGGTACGTTGGAGATGACTAAAAATAGCTCTACTTACCACATCTCGCGGAGCAAGTTCACCTGCTGGATCATAATCACAAGCAAAACGTCGTCCTTCGTTATCCACTAGGTGCGCTCCTTCACCCCGTACCGCTTCACTAATGAGAAAACGTCCTGGTTTTGTTAAAGCTGTAGGATGAAATTGGACAAATTCTGGATCACGAATGATAGCACCCGCCCGCCATGCTATAGCTACACCATCACCTGTACTCACCGCAGGGTTAGTAGTTTGGGCAAATACTTGACCGCCTCCACCAGTGGCTAAAACTACAGCACCAGCCTTTACCCATGTCACCTTACCTTGATAAAACAAGCTGATTCCTTGACAGCGACCTGTTTCTGGTTCTATCCACAAGGACAAAGCCAAAGCTTGCTGAATCACTTGGATATTTGGACGACGCAATACTTGGTCTGTGAGGGTAGTGGTTACTTCCCTACCTGTGGTGTCTGCGGCGTGGAGAACCCGATGACGGGAGTGGGCAGCTTCTAAGGTTAAAGCTAGGGTGTTTCCATGACGGTCAAAAGCTACACCCAAGTTAACTAAGGATTGAATACAACTAGGAGCTTTTTCGGCTAAAAATTCTACTGCTTTGATATCACACAAACCAGCACCGGCTTTTAAGGTGTCTTCAATATGCAATTGTGGTGAATCTTCTGGGGATACGGCAGCAGCAATACCACCTTGCGCCCAATCACTGGCGGATAAGGTAACAGTTTCTTTTGTAATTAAGCCAACTTTTAAGGATTCTGGTAGACACAGTGCTGTATATAGTCCAGCAGCACCAGCGCCGACTACTAATACATCAAATTGGTTAGGTATATCTATTTGAGACAAGGTTAGGGAAGGTGGGTAATGGGTAATGGGTAATGGGTAACAGGTAATGGGTAATGGGTAATGGGTAATGAACTTTTTACCAATCACCAATCACCAATCACCAATCACCAATCACCAATCAGGGTTATCTGTAGATACCGTTGTTAATACGATCATCACCTTCGTTAAACTCAGGCTCGTATTCTGTGACGGTAAAGTTGCCTAAGTTAGCTTGTAGGGTCTTTTTTTGGCGATCGCTCAATCCTGCCAGATTCAATACATCCTCTACACTCTTGTAAGGCGCATTCTTGATGATTTTTTTAGCCAAGGTGGGATAAAGCCCTGGATATTGTTGAAAAGCGGCAATATTGGTATTATTCAAATCAATTTTTTTACCAAATTCTGTTGCCAGCTTCTGATCTGCCTTGTTTTGGCGTGCAATTGCCAAAACTTGGACTTGAGGCAAAGCCAGGTTGCTAAAACTCGCAGCTTGGGCTATCTGGGTTGTTCCCAGTAATCCCCAGCAGCCTAGCAACAAACTAAAAACTGTTAATAAACGTACTAATCCTTTCACGATTTTTCTACCTCTTTCCATCCAACAGAAATAAAAGCTTTCAACTACAAGCTGTTAACTAGGGGCATAAGTGCGAGTTATGAGGTAATTATTTCACCCTGCTGAAGTTCAGGCTGATTGATTACCGATTGCCTCTGACTTCATGCTCTGGTTAATAGCTAATAGCTGAATTAACACACAGCAGTCATCAAAAACTAATATACAGCTTAGTGAACTACCCAACTTAGCTGTAATTGAAGTTGAAAATTTGGGTATTACTCGCTATTACCACATTAGTGTTTTTTCTGGGATTTGACTTTGTAAAAATTTGTTACAACCTTATTACCAACTTGTTGCTAATTTTTGCTCTTAGATGGTTAAGAATTTCAGGCCAGAATCGCAGCTAGTAAAAACAGACTGTCTACTAAAATTGTACTCAAAACTGCTCCACCAAAGGCGTACCAATGCCGTTGCTTGTTACCCAAAGGTACTAGCCCCACTGTTAACAATGCTAAGGCCAACATAATTGCCCAGCCTTCTCCCCAAGGTGTTTGTACTTGTGCTAGAGCATTTTTTAAGATTTGTGAAGCTCCCGTGGCATCTGTTCTCATAATCTGCCGCCAAAAAGGCATTAAATCTACTAGGTAAAAATATATATCTGTTAAAACTGTGCCGAATAAAGAACCCAGGTAGAACCAGTTACCGACTTTACCCCAGTTTTTTCGCAAACACCATATCGCAAAGGGTAGGCCGATTGATTCTATGGGTAAGTGCCACAGGGGTTCCCAACGTAACCAACCCCAGTAAATCGCTCCTGTTAACCAACTGAGGCTAAATCCTAAGAGTAAATCGCCCCACAGATAGGTTTGCTGTCGGGACATTAATTTTAAACTCAGCCAAATCCAAAATCCTGTGATCACTAAACTCAGACTAGGTAGCGATCGCACTAAGGGCGCTTCTATAAATACTGGTACAGATACCAAAAACACCGCCGCTGCAAATACTAACCAAATTTGGTTAATTGCGATCGCCGTTGGTAGAGAAGGCAACAAGGAAAGAGTAGACTCTAATTCTTGGATACCTCTGGGCTTGGTGTCAGCGGTATACAAATCAGTCTCAATCGAGGAAGTCGCAGTAGTGTAGGATGACAACGTATTATTAATCAAAGTTTTTAATATTTGTTACTAAACTTTACTTATCTACAATATCACACTCTAAAATCCCCCCCAGGGGCATTTTTATTATACAGGAAATTTCAGGAAATAGGGAATTGGGAATTGGGAATTGGGAATTGGGAATTGGGAATTGGGAATTGGGAATTGGGAATTGGGAATTGGGAATTGGGAATTGGGAATTGGGAATTGGG
>NZ_JACJPT010000208.1:0-3721 GCF_014696195.1 Sphaerospermopsis sp. FACHB-1094
ACTTTTTCCGGTATACCCTTCAAAACCCTTGCACTAATTTCTGTGTTTATCAGCCTCTAACCTTTGATATATCAAGGTTTTAGGTTTATTCAGCAAACCCTAAATAACTTTTTCAGCAACCCTAATTAAAAATTATCTCTTCAGCCTAGTCCGAAGAGCAATTAATTTTAGCAATAAACTACTTGCTTTAAGAAGATAATTAATCAGACAATTAATCTGAATATAAATTTCTACATTACCATATCCGTCTAAACATTTTGCGGAGTAGATATATTTTCTTGTCCAGATATAGGACTAGAAAAATTTGGTAAATCAATACCACTATGACTTGAGTGGCGAGTTTTGAGTGCTAACCGATAACTTACACTTTGTAGTTCAGCTTGTAATTGCCGATTTTCTCTTTGTAACATTGCCACTTTCTCTCTGACTGGAGTCATTCTTTCCTCAAACTTACGACGGTAAATTTGTGGTAATTCTTGTACTACTTGCTCTAACATCCGACTGCGATCAGTCAATTCTTGAACTGACTGTCGTAATTGGTAAATTTCCGAGTCACGAGAGGCAATTTGCTCTTGGTAGAAGGTTACTTGCTCTTCCACCGCTTGGAGTTGTTCTTTTAAAGCATCTAACTGACTCAAATCATACTCAGGTTCAGCTTTTTGCGGAATAAAGCTAGTATTACCCTTAACCAGCCGGAACAGTTCTTGAGATAGCTGTTGCACTAATTGGTCTCTTAGTTGCAACTCTTGACGCAACTGCGATACTTCAGTAGAAAGTGCTTGGATTTCGGGTGTGTTAGATTGGCTCACAGCGATTTATCTCTTAGGAATAACTGCGACAATATTAACTTTGGTAAGTGCTAGGGACAGCAATAAAATATTTTTCAAATATTTTTTAAATATTTTTAAATATTTCAGGACTTACGCAAAAGGGAACGAAAGTAGGGGTAATTCATGAATTACCCCTACGCAAGAATAAGGTTTTCAGTCACATCTTGCGTAAGTCCTATATTTATTATAGTGTCCTTTCCTATACTCTATATGTATGAAAAAAAACACTTACCTCATGATTTGATTCAAAACATATCGCAATTAGGAGCAATTGACAACTGTTAGAATACGTAAATTTTTCTAAATGGGAGGAATCCCCGAAGAATTCCTCACTCAGCACTTTTTAAGCAGCTACAGTTTCTTTAGCTGACTTGTCTTCTTTTATTTCCTGCTTGATTGTTAAGTAGCGAATTACTTCTTCGCTCAATCTCATAGCACGTTCAAAAGGAGCGATCGCACCTGCTGGGGCTGTGTAGTTAAATTGGATGTAGATGCCGTCACGGTGTCTGTTGATTTCATAAGCCAGACGACGCTTACCCCGATTTTGGATTTCCAGATTCTCAGCACCCTGTTCAGTTAACAAGTTCTGATATTTAGTAACCGCTTGTTCTACCTGCTCATCTCCCAAATCAGGGCGGAGAATGTACATTGTCTCGTAAACTGTGGTCATATATTTTTAGTCACCTTATGGACAAAAAAGGCTGCTGACATAGATTTATACAAGTAAAACAGATGAGTTACTGGTCAAAATCAACATCGGAAGCAACAAGGAATTATAATCTTACCAGTTTTCGATGAAAATCATCAGCCTCATCCGCCGAAATTTGCATCTCTAAGGATATTAATCAAAGTTATGGCGCAACGCTATGTGCGAGTTAAGAGTCAAGAAGGAAAAATTTACTATGGTTTGCTGCAATTATCCCTAAACGTGGAAGTTTTGGACGCTCCACCTTGGTTAGAAGGGCAACCCACTGATTTAATTTTAGAACCGGACAAATACAGACTCCTAGCTCCCTGTTCACCCTCGAAAATTGTGGCTGTAGGAAAGAATTATGCTGATCATGCGGCAGAAATGGGCAGTTCTGTACCTGCTGAACCGCTGATTTTCTTCAAACCGCCCACAACTGTAATCGCCTCAGAAATGGAAATCAAATATCCTGCACAGTCACAACGGGTAGACTATGAAGGCGAGTTAGCGTTAGTGATAGGCGATCGCACCTCTGACTGTACACCAGAGGCAGCCCAAAGCAAAATTTGGGGTTACACCATTGCCAATGATGTTACAGCCAGAGATTTACAAAAAAAAGATGCTCAGTGGACAAGAGCTAAAGGTTTTGATACATTTTGCCCTTTAGGTCCTTGGATTGTGCGAGAATTGAACCCAGGAGCGAGATTACAAACCTTTTTGAATGATCAACCTCATCCCGTCCAATCTGCCTGTATTGATCAAATGGTATTTTCCCCAGATTATTTGGTGTCCTATATCAGTCAAGTAATGACACTATTACCAGGGGATGTGGTGCTAACAGGTACACCCTTTGGCGTAGGACCATTAAATATAGGCGATCGCGTCCGTGTGGAAATCGAAGGTATTGGCCGCCTGGAAAACATAGTTATCCGACGATAATTATTGTTTGAGATTTTGGGAACAGCTGATCCTCAAAACTGTTAATCCAAAATCCAAAATCTAAAATCTAAAATTGGTATTTAACCTAACGCACCTGCATATAAACAGCATCAGAAATGGCTGGTATTTCTGCATAACGGCCATTTAAAGACTGGAATACAGAATAAACTACAGCCCCAACTATCCCCATAAAAATGGTTGTATACAGTGTTTGCATAGCAAAACCACTACCAGGGACAAATTTCACAAGATCAGTCAAGATGCCACACAAAAATACCACAATATCCAAAATGATGGCTTGCATAGTGTTGAAACGAATAAAATGGGCGATTTTGTCATTTCTGACAACTAATAGCCACAAAGCAAAGAAAATAATTATTCCAGCATAACGGACACCATAGTAAATTCTTAACAATGGCAGCATAGGTAAAAAGACTATTCCCAACAATGGAAAATCTCGCAGTAAAAACTGACCAAATGCAAATACTTCAATCAGAGGCAATAAATAAGGCAAACAAGCAAAAATTCGATCAGGAACAGTAGTAGAGCCGCGCCAATTCATGGTAAATTCTCCTATGGCTAAATTTGAATAGCTATTTGAGCGTTATGATAACGCAGCTGCTTGATTTTGCTGATAAATTAGATTATTTTATTAGATTATTTTATATTGGCGAGTCGGAAACCCATCATACACTCAAACTGCTCTGCTTGCTGTTCTGTAAATTGGCGAATAGCTTGACCACAACGCAGCTTACCCTCATACCAACGGGGTTTACCGCTATTGTTAGCAAGCCAACAAGATTGGCAAACTTGCTCAGGGGCAAAGATTTGATCATCCGTTACAATAACTAACATCGCAATACCTCCATCGCTCCTTTTGGCATCAAGGCAGGAACTCACAAAATAGCAAATAAATAAAATAGTGAATGTTTGCTAACTGCATATAGTTTTATTGTATATTATATATTTTGGATATTAATTTTTCTTAGTCAAAATTAATACGAATATATTTCTAGTTAATTATAGGCAGAATCCCACAGATGAAATTTACAAACCCTTGGTTGATACATGAAAATATTGACCCTGAAACGAGACGCAAGCCCCAGGCTTTTAGACATGGGGATAAGTCGATAGGGACTTTAGTCGCATTAAAGCGATTGATTGGCTTTAGCCACATTCAAAATTGTATAGAATAATTCATCCAATCTTGATTAAAACTTCATGTTATTATGCAGGACAATATCGAAAATCAGAAAAATGTCTA
>NZ_JACJPT010000209.1:0-3644 GCF_014696195.1 Sphaerospermopsis sp. FACHB-1094
GCTGATATGGGCTTTTATCAATTCAGAAGGCAGCTAGAATATAAAACACAACTGTATGGTAGTAAGTTAGTAATTGTGGATAGATATTATCCCAGTAGCAAAACTGAGGGTTGTGGAGAAAAGAAATCATCACTGTCATTATCTCAAAGAGTGTTTAAATGTGATAGTTGTGGCTTTGAGATTGACAGAGATTTAAACGCTGCGATTAATTTAAAACAAGAAGCGGTCAGATTGATCGTGTTAGCCTGTGGACTAGATAGTGCCGACACTGCTAGGGTGAAACAGGAAGAAAAAGCCAACTTTTGTTAGCATTAGTTAGCTTTTTTGTATCGGCAGTGCTTGTTATTATAGGCTCGAAAATGATACTTGGAGGCAGGAGGCAGGAGGCAGGAGGCAGGTGAGAAAATTAACAATTACGAATTACGAATTACGAATTACGAATTATGAACACGGATGCTTTTGAAAAAACAAACTGGGTTTGGCAGTTGTATTTATTTCAGGAAAAAGTAGGAGAATGGTTTGAATACCAATTTTCACGCTTTCAAAAAACCCTGCCAGAATTACCTCCTGGTTGGTCAATTAGTCCTTGGGTAGCTGAATTACTAAAAATTCTATTTTGGCTGATACTGGGTTTATTTTTCGTTTGGGTAATTTGGCGTTTATGGCAAGAATTTAATACTTACATTTATGCTTGGCTGGCAAGATTTGATCATGCCTTTATTTCCCAGAATAAAAATCAAGCTAATGAGTTATCTATCAGCTTCTTGTTAACTAAAGCCCAGGAATTTTACCAACAGGGTAACTATCAGGAAGCTTGCCGTTATCTATATTTAGCTATGTTACAGCAACTGCATGAAAAAGCGATCGCACCTCAACAACCTAGCCGCACAGACGGCGAATATCTGCAATTACTAACTTCTAGTGCAACTCCTGTTCAGCCTTATGAAACCTTAATTACCACCCATGAGCAATTATGTTTTGGTAATAATGAAATTTTGGCAGAAAATTATCAACAGTGTCATCAAGCTTATCAAGAACTGTTTAATTAGTAATTAGTCATTAGTTATTAGTTATTAGTCCCCAGTCACCAGTCCCCAGTCACCAGTCCCCAGTCACCAGTCCCCATTCACCAGTCACTAGTCCCCAGTCACTAGTCCCCAGTCACCAGTCCCCAGTCACCAGTCACCAGTCACCTAAAAATATGAAACGCCGTAACCGCATTATTTGGCTAGGTGCGATCGCTCTAGCAGCCATAATTTTACTTAGCATAACAGTTGCTCCTAGCAGTAAAATCAATAGTGGTTCTAGTTATAATCGCGCACCTGAAGGTTATGGTGCTTGGTATGCTTTTATGCAATCTCAAGGCACAAATATCCAACGTTGGCAAAAGCCTTTTAGTGATATTGAAACCGAAACAAACCCTGTAACTTTGCTCCAGGTGAACAGCACTCTCAGAAACCCAATGTTTTATTCACAACAAATTGAATGGGTAAAAAAAGGTAATACCTTAGTGATTTTAGGTGTAAAACAACCACCAACAGCAGCAGAATTTAGCAGCAATCAAAAATCAGCTTTTGGGGATGTCAAAATCGACACTAGCAGAAGATATCAAGAATCTCAGTCAGAACAAGAGTTAGAACAAGAGTTAGAACAAGTTTTGTTAGGCGATCGCTATGGTGCTGTAGTCTGGGAAGAGAAATATGGTAAAGGCAAAGTCATTTTCGCTACCACTCCCCATTTAGCCGCCAATGCTTATCAAGAAGAAGCAAATTTCGTATATTTAGCAGATTTAGTTACCAAAGGTAACCAGAAAATACTTATAGACGAATATATCCACGGATACAAAGATCCTGATATCAGAGAGAAAGAAGGAAGAGGCGATTTATTGGGTTACTTGGCGAAAACTCCTTTATTTCCAGCATTGGTACAGGTGGTGGTATTGTTATTAGTGCTAATTTGGTCTGAAAATCGCCGCTTTGGTAAACCCGTCACTTTAGATACACCAGTTATAGATAACAGTCAGGCTTACATACAAGCATTAGCAGGAGTTTTACAAAAAGCAGAATCTAGCGATTTTGTACTGGAAATGGTCGGAAAAGAAGAACAACTGCAACTACAAAAAGTATTAGGATTAGGTCAAATACTAGTAGAAAATGAAGTTTTACTCAAAGTTTGGCAAGATCAAACAGGTAAAAATGCAGCAGAACTAGATGCAGTCTTAAAACTACAAGTAAAAAAACACCGAATCAGTGAACAAGACCTGATAAGCTGGTTAGGGAAATGGCAAAGCCTACGGAAAAATCACAATTCAAAATCTAACATCTAAAAATTAATCTTTAACTCAAGATTTGATAATCTACTGATCTATCAAATATTCTGACTCCTGACTCCTGACTCCTGAATTATTAGCAAGTTGCTAGTTATAACCGTGATGGAAACATAGACAAAAAATTAATTCTGACTCCTGACTCCTGACTCCTGACTCCTATTTCTTGATTAGCAACTTACGTTATCCATAAAAATATGAGTGCAACACATCCTGTATTAATTCGCCTTGGACAAGGACTAAACCAAATAATTGTAGGACAATCCAACCTAGTTAAGCAATCGCTAATAGCATTGTTAGCAGGTGGACACATAATTTTAGAAGGTGTTCCCGGAACTGGCAAAACACTCCTAGTCAAAGTGTTAGCGCAGTTAATTCAAGCAGATTTCCGACGGATTCAACTTACACCAGATGTTTTACCATCGGATATTACAGGAACAAATATTTTCGACTTAAATAGTCGCAACTTCGTACTCAAAAAAGGTCCTGTTTTTACAGAAGTTTTACTCGCTGACGAAATTAACCGCACTCCCCCCAAAACACAAGCTGCACTGCTGGAAGCAATGGAAGAAATGCAAGTCACCTTAGATGGTGAAAGCTTACCATTACCAGATTTATTTTGGGTGATTGCGACGCAAAACCCCCTGGAATTTGAAGGTACTTATCCCTTACCAGAAGCACAGTTAGATCGGTTTTTATTCAAGCTAGTTGTAGATTATCCAGATCAAGCAGCAGAAAAGCAAATGTTACTAAATCGACAAGCGGGTTTTGCAGCTAGACGCTTGGATATTGCCAAGTTAAAACCAATCACTACAGTAGCTGATATTTTAGAGGCTAGGCAAGCCGTTAAACAAGTTAAGGTATCTGAAGCTATAGTTGATTATCTCTTGGAATTGGTGAAAAAAACTCGTCAATATCCTGATTTAGCTTTAGGTGCATCTCCTCGCGCTGCTGGTGCTTGGTTACAAACATCTCAAGCATCTGCTTGGTTAGCGGGTAGAGATTTTGTCACACCTGATGATATCAAAGCTGTTGCGTCTCCACTGTTGCGTCATCGTTTACTTTTGAAACCAGAAGCAATGCTGGATGGTTTACAAATTGATGCGGTAATAGCTGCGGTAATTAATCAAGTTCCAGTTCCCAGATAATCAGCAATTTGCTGTTTTTATCGGGAGCATCCCAATTTTGAAAAGATAACCGCAGCAACACGAAAACATCTGCTATATAAAACCTAGACAAAACTAGACTTTACTTTCTACTTCAACGGGAGCATGGGAGCAGTTATCCCTCAGTAGACTTTCACGCCTTAGCCAGACGC
>NZ_JACJPT010000021.1:0-61773 GCF_014696195.1 Sphaerospermopsis sp. FACHB-1094
TCAAACATGGGCTGTGTGTGGCTTTCGAGTTATCGTTGTGGAAGACTATAACTCTACTACATCAGCCCTCTTTTTATACTCTTTTTTTGGCTAAGGTATTGTTAATTGCAGATTGATTTTATAATTTGTGTATTCTTCCGAGCGACTACAAACCACTAAATACTGCGATCTCCATTCACTTTGCAAAAATTTATTAATATTATTGACACAAGCTTCCTGACGTGCTGACTCTAGTTCATCCAACCCATCCAACATTGGTAACAACTTGGCATCATCCAACCACTTTGCACCAATATCCTGACGCACTACATATTTCGACTTTAATTCCAGCACCAACCAATCCCGCATCGACTGCTTATCATACTTCCAAGCCGAGAGGTTAAACAATACTGGAATTGGATAATCAGCATCTTGTTCTGCCCGTGCAATTAAAGCTTTCGCTAAATCTAGCATTGTAGTAGTTTTCCCAGCACCAGGATTTCCCAGAATTAGCAACTTACCTGCAATTTCTTGGGAGTCAAAAATTTCCAAAATTGTTGTGGTATCTGGGAGAGGTTCAGCAGGCTTTAGTCCAATTTTTATCTCAGCATCCCAAGGTCTTTTTACTTGTTGAGGTTGTGATTCTTTCCCCAAATTAATCAGCACAGCATTGTGTAGAGATTGCCTTAACCGGGAAGTCACTTCTTCCTTAACTGAGGCTAATAGTATCCGCTCGTTCTTTGGTCGATCAGGGTTGCCTACTGGGGTTGTTGTCTGCTGCCCAAAGAAAAAATTTAAGGTATTACCTAGCCAGTTATTGTTCCCCTGATTTTGGATATTATCATTACCTATTGCAGCCTGCTGTCCACCACCGAACGTTGAATTATTAACCTCCTGTCCTATACCAGTTTCAGGCAAAGATGCTTGATTATCGTCAGGAGACTTCGGCTGATCCATAGTTAAAATTTGATAGCAATAAATAAAATGCTTTTTCACACCAAACCAATTTTGGATTGTTCTAAATTGATCTAGTGTTCCTAATTCAAGTTAATAATTTATTGATTGTTTTTATTCCAATCATCTAAAGCAGCAATGACAAAGCTGGCTGCGGGATGACTGAGGGCTTGTTCTAGAGCCGCCGTACCACCAGCCCTCAACGCACTGATTGTTTTCTGCATTAAAGTTGGGTTATTTTCGATGCGTTGTGTGGCTTCTGCTGCCAGTGCCATTTTTCCTGACATTGTTTCAGTAGGATAAGACTGGCTTAACTGCTCTAGCAATGCCTGAATTTCTGCTGTGGCTTCTGCAAGGTTTTGTTTTTGTTCTGATGAAGAATAAGTGGTTGATGTTTGCACGTTATTATTACCCTGTGCTGCTTGCATCCCACCATACACATTACCACCACTTACATTTTGGGAAATTCCACCAGGATTATTAGTCATTGTATTTACCTTTTCTATTTGGGTGTTTGAATAAAAACTAGGACGCTCAAGTGCCTTCATTACCATATTCTCTAATCTGCGGATTTGATTATCTTTTTCTGCTAAAAGTAATTTAATTTCTCTGTCCGGCAAGGCTTTTATCTCATTGTAAGTGTCAAAATATTCTGCACTCAGTTCAGACTTATCAGCCTTTGCTGCGGTCTTAGCACATTCGTGACAAGTTAAGGAAAAGGGAAGATTGTCAAGGGTAGTATTAACAGAGATCAAAAGAGTGGGAAACTCAATCTAGACAAGTGATTGAGGAATTTAGTCTAGCCATGACCAGCAGTAAAAAAAGCAACAGAGACCATGCCAAAAAGAAACAGCGACCAATGGTGGAAGATGAAGTAATAGCAGAGCAATTGGAAAGATTACTGACCAGTAAACCAAAAAGTTTTTCTCCGAAGAGCGATCGCTAATGGTTATCTACGTACACGCTGTCAGATAAAGTACATAAAATATAAATAATGCTTATAGTGCTATCAGGGTTATCCAAAGATGAGATAATGAAAGTAGTGTGTCACATATTGGTTGAAATTAATTGATTTTTCCATCAGAACATTTGGCTTTAACGGATTCGGAAACCCTGGAAGAAGTTATTGAATGTTTAGCAGAGAACTTCTCAATTAAAACTCAAGGTGGATTTGACCAACAAACGTTATTTGAAATTTTAGTAAAAGCAGCAAGTAGTGGGGATAGCATTGAGAACACAGCGAAAAAGTTAAAAAATGTACCGACAGCAAATGATGTTAGATACCACTAAATTATGTATACAAATTCATCGTATCAGATATAGAGACGATTTTACATTGAAGTTATGTGTTGTTACTAGACAAAACTTCCCACGAAAGATTATTATAAAATCTGAATGCAACATAAGTGATGTTATGCAAGAAGTCTAAGAATTGTAGAAATACCAAAAGGGTGTAATTATGGCAAGAAAGTCCAGAGATTTTAAGGAGTTGATGCAAGAAAAACAAAGTTCTCAGAAGAGACGAAAACATCTGGAAGCACTCAGAACTAAAATGACAGAGGGCGTTTTTGGAGAACTAGCAGCAAATATGCTTATAGAACCCAAGGGTGCAATCAAAATGTCGGAAGTTATGAAAGATTTTATAGCACCCTATATGGATTCCATAGACAATTTAAAAGAATTAAAGGCTTTTTTTAGTTTGGCTGCCATTGCTTGGAATGCGGCAGTGTTACCTGAATCAGATAAAAAAGAAGTTCTTGATGCTTTTTTACAACAGCAGTTACTTGTATATGATCCAGAAACCCAACGGGAAACCAGAGAAATTATTGCGGAATTAATTGCTAGAAAACGCCAGCATTTTTCACATATTAAACGACTGATTATGGATTTTGATGTGACACAATCTGGACAAAGATATGATATTTCTGTGGCTTCAACTTTGTTGGAAACCGAGTGACAGAAGGCGTTAACCCCCGGATTTCTCACAAAGAAAAAGAAAAAAATGGTCAAAAACTGAGAAAATGTATATGTAACCCAAGTTGCTAGTTATGAGGAAGAGCGATAGCTACGCTGCACTTCGTGAACGCCAGGGGGGAATTTGTGAAGTCAGTGGGTCAATAAAGTAATAAAATCCCCTCCAGTCAGAAAAAAGGAGGGGAGTATGTTAAAAGAAATAATTGCCATCTATGCTATCACGGATGACTTGTTGAAAGCGATTGGACATGAAGAAGATAGTCGTAGAGTCATGAGTGATGCAGAAATTATCACAACGGCTGTATGTGCAGCGATATTCTTTAATGGCAACCATAGTAAGGCTTGTACTTACATGAAAGAACATGGTTTGATTCCAAATATGTTAGATAAATCACGATTTAACAGGAGATTGCACGGAGTTTTTATGTTAATGAACGATTTATTTCATCAAATGGGAATGATACTGAAAGAAATTAGTGATGATATTGAGTATCTTTTAGACTCATTTCCAGTACCTATGTGTGATAATATCCGCATTTTTAATGTCAAGTTAATTGAGTCAGAAAAGTACCGGGGTTACATTGCATCGAAAAAAAGATACTTCTATGGTGTGCGAGTCCAATTATTAACAACTAAAACGGGAATTCCTGTGGAATTTGTATTTTTACCTGGAAGTGCCAATGATGTACGTGGGTTAAATGCCTTACCCCTAAATTTACCCCCAGGGAGCGAAATTTATGGCGATGCAGCTTACACAGATTACACCATTGAAGATGACCTAGAACACACGAGTCAAATTAGTTTGAAAGTGATGCGGAAACAAAAATCTAAACGTCCAGATCCTCCTTGGATTCAATATATAAAACAACATACTCGTCATTATATTGAAACCGTATTTAGTTCGATTACAAGTGATTTTCCCAAATCCATTCATGCCGTCACATATCAAGGGTTTTTACTGAAAGTTCAGGCATTTATTTTTGCCTTCACTCTGCAAGAAGCATTTATCTAATCAGTTACTATTCATACTTTTAATTTCATTATTACTGACCGTCGCTTCTGCATTCCAGGAGTCAATTTTTGATGACTTTCTTTCCTTTTGAATCTCTACCGGCTACTTGGGTTATTACTTTATTGACCCATTTATTTCCCAAACTTCACCCTAGCGTTCACGAAGTGCAGCGTAGCTATCGCTCTTCCTCATAACTAGCAACTTGGGTTATGTAGAAAGCATTTCAACAGTTATAAAGTATGACCCAAGTAACAACAGATTGTACACCAAAACAGTTCAAATTTGAAAGAGAAAAAATCCGCCCAGTAGTAGTAAATTTTCAGGGTGGGAAAGTAACATCAGATGCAGGACTAAGTTTAATTGCTGAGATAGACAGGAAACTGCAAATCACATCCAATGGTAAACTGCAATGGACAGGACAAATTAACCTACAACCCCAACGCCTAAAATGGGTGCTGGAATGGGGAAACTGGGAAAACCCAGAACTCGTATTTGTCGCTAATTTGGGTGATTTATTTCATGAAAAAGTCACCTTTGATTTCATAGATGAAGCTGTGGCATATATGCTAATCGCCCGGTGGAATATTTACCAGATTCTCACCAAACGCCCGGAAATTATGCACCAGTATTTCACCAGCCCTGACCGTCTCCAAAACATTAAGTCTGCATTAGTCAAAGTTAAAACTGAGTTATTGGAAACCAAGTTAACAAAGAGGGTACGCAAACTGGTTGAGGAAAGTTGCAAATTCTTAGAGGAAACGGAACTCACATTACCATTTGATAATCTGTGGTTGGGGTATTCCGTATGCACACAAAAAAACGCTGAAGACATTTATTATTTGCTAAAAACTCCTGCTAAGATTCGGTTTTTGAGTTGTGAACCAATACTCGAAAATATTGATTTATCAGAATGGTTGGGTGAATGTATTGGTGAGGGTATCTGTGACGGTTGCGGTAGTCGGGGTCAACTCTATGCTGTTGATGTTGCACCCATAGCTGGCGCTGCAATCTGCACTCACTGTACACCCCCTCTTCATTGGGTGATTATTGGCGGGGAATCGGGTTCTAATGCTAGAACTACTCATATTGAATTTATGCGATCGCTCACCCACCAATGCCAAAAAGCCCAAGTAAAAATATTCATCAAACAACTTGGAGCAAAACCGATGTTAAATAATGCACCCTATAAAATCAGTGATAAAAAAGGTGGGGTGTTTGGGGAGTTCCCAGAGGATTTACAGATACGTGAATTTCCGTGTTAATTAAAGATGCTCAGAGGCAACCCTGGGTTTTTTTAAATTTTAACCCATTGGTAATAGTAAACTCTTGGATTTAAGGATCATATATGAAACCCATTGTTGTAAACTACAATGATAGTAGCAGAAATCAAACCCTCCAGTTATTTGAAAAAACCAACAGAAAACTGTTAAGAAAAATCCGTTCTGAAAAGAATTACCAAACTCCCAAAGGTTATATTTCCTGGCAACAATTAAGCGGTATAGTCGGTGTTGCTTTGTCCACCTGTACCGTAGAATGCGCTGGTATTGACTTTTCCTATTTTATTCACAGTCACCGGATGTCTTTATGGTTTATTCAGGATGCCCCCATTTATTGTATTACTCCCGAATTATTTGCGGCTTTTGATAATACTGATGTCCTCCATAAACCAGAGGTTTTAGCAGGTTGGCAACCATCATTACCGACATTTTTGGTGACGTTACCCAAGGGAATTTTAGAATCACCCAGTGGCGAACTTGATTATCTAGTGGTTCATTGTGCAAGTAAGGAACATCCAGAATGGGAAACCGGAAAATGGTATGATATTGAAATCCCGGATTTATATGTTCCAGATTTACACTTTGACTGGTCCGGCACTAGCACTACAGAAACCGTGTGGATGTCCAGCAGTAGAGTTACAGAAAATGGGGATTTGGTTTACAACAATCAAAACAACCTTGGTAGGAATATCCTGGATGAAAATGATAACAAATTTGTAGAAAGAGTCCGTAATTTGGTTGTTAATATTTTACTGTATCTGGAATATTACCCAAACACCAGCACTGAAATTTCCGAAACCGAAATCAGCACTAAAGCTCAGGGTTTTACTAATATCACAAACCCGAATATCAGACGTGCAAGATGGTTAGGAAAAGGATATCAAACCAAATTAGATATCACTAATTCTGGTACTCATAGTTCACCCCATACCCACTGGCGACGGGGACATTGGCGAATACTTGAATCCGGCGAAGGTAGTCGTTGGAAACAGTCTAAGCGAATTTGGATTGAGCCAACTTTGGTTAATGGTTAGTCATTGGGCATTGGGTATTGGACTCTAAAAAATGGGGAATGGGGATTACCAAACCCCAATAGGGCGATGATATATTGTTACCCCACGAAGTCAAGAAATTATGGTGACGGTTGTTTGCGTTCAATGGGAATAATAGACTCCAAATTGAAAACCCGGATGCCTACATCAATAAAGAAAATCCCTACCATTTGAAATATAATAAAAATTATCAGCCAAGTCCGTAGACCACCGGGAACGCTAGTAAGGATTGCAGAAATTCTAGACAAATTTTCAATCTTATCCTTATTGTCCTCAAAATCTTGCCAATTTTTGTTATCATTACTTTGATTTATCTCTAGTTCTTTGATTTTAGTAATCAATCGACTGCCCCCCTCTCTGGGTATTCTCAGTATTCTCGGTTTATCCGCTGCTACTTATGTTTTAATTCCAATCCAAACCCACTACAAAGCATTTAAAGGAACAGAATTATTATTTGATACCATCAAGCAGGTAAGGAAACATATTAATCCCAAATTAGGAATAGCGGGATTTGTGCCGACCTTGTACGTAAATGCCAACCAAGACAAAGTGATACTAGAAGGATTAGAGCAGCAGTTAACAGCACTGGGCAAAATTTATCCCAAGATACCCCGTGCCACAGCGTTTGCAGATGCAGCGATGAGCAGTCAACCATTGGCGGTATATGCCCCCAAACATCCGGCGGTGACAGTTTTACAGAAGATAGCCCTGGGCATGGAGAAATTGTAATGGTCAAGAAACTGGAAATCCCCAAAATGCGTGGTGTGGAAGATTTGCTGAGTATGAACGTGGAAACAGAAACACCAACCGCCACCGTTGCCATTGATAAAATTCGACTGCCTCAAAAACAACCGCGACATTATTTTGACCCTCAAAAAATTAGTAAATTAGCAAATTCAATCAAAGAACACGGTATTTTACAACCCCTATTGGTGCGTCCCGTTAATGGGGAATACGAGTTAATTGCTGGAGAACGACGACTCAGAGCAGCCAAAGAAGCGGGTTTAGCGGAAGTACCGATTATTACTAAGGAACTCTCTGACCTCCAAAGTCTGCAAATTGCTTTACTAGAAAACCTGCAACGGGAAGACCTCAATCCTGTGGAAGAAACCCAGGGAATCTTAGAATTACTCTGTATTGAACTCGATTTAAACACTACAGAAGTTATATCAATTCTTAATCAAGCCGCCAATGCCAAAAAACGTAACATAGAACTGACGGAAAATGTTTTACGTCAACTGGAAATTATAGAATCTGTATTACAAAGTGTGGGGCGGTTCACTGCTGAAAGTTTCCGTACCAGTCGGTTGCCATTGTTGAATTTACCTGATGATGTCCTAGAGGCATTACGTCAGGGAAAACTGGAATACACCAAAGCCAGGGCGATCGCACAAATCAAAGATGACGGTGAACGTAGGGAACTACTGGATAAAGTAATTAATGAAAATTTATCATTAAGTGAAATTAAGCAGTTAGTGAAAGAGTTAAAACCAGGGAAGACAACACCAAAAGAAACTGGTGACGGTTCTCCTGGACCCAATCAACAAATGTTGAGGGGGTTCTCTATGGGGTTCTTTGACTGCGGTGGTGTCAGCACCTGATAAAAAACTTTGGATTTGTGTCATGATTTATTTACCTGTATGGGTTAAGGCGATCGCTCACTTCTTCCCGGAACTCGGCGATCGCCTTATTTTTATCTTATCATTCACTGAGTAATCGCGCAATCTCGGAAACTCGCAAAAGTTACTAATTAACAACGGAATGCGAGAATACTAGATATCGAGATAACGGTGCAACAATGGCTAAAAAGATACCAGAGGGTAAAGCGGAATTAAGTGTGTATATAGACAAAGAGTTAAAGTTGAGGTTTAAGGTAGCGTGTACACAGCAGGATAAATCTATGGGGGATGTGGTGAATGAGTTGATTGCGGAGTGGTTATCAAGGGAGCAAAAATCTTGATGTCATTCTTAGAGGAAAAGTTAATGTTGGGGGTGTGGGCATTGTTCAATATGCAGACTGTGTTCAGGGATTCCCAGCAGTAGTAATATAATGAATAATGGAATATTGAATAGGAAATATTATGGATAATCAAACTTTAGAAGTAGAACCCAATCAAATATCAGAAGACAGAGAAATATTTAACAGATTAAATAGTTTAGCCCGCAAGTTTTATAAAGTCATGGGTTATGAAGTCAGGGAAGGTTTTGATTTTTGTAATGCCAGACATAGCAGGGAAAGAATGTGTTATAGAATGGCAGAACTCGCTTTTGAGGAGTTTATCGGGTATCTTCCTGAAGATTTAGACTTAGAAGATGAGTAATTACCGATTAAATGTTTTGAGTGCATGAGACGGGAAACCCTGACGCTGGAGTTGGTAGTCCATCACATAATCGCTTTCTAATATTCCATATCTTTCGGTTTTCCCTGTCATTTCCAGAACAAAATCATCAGTGAGGACTACACCAAAATAAGTACAATTTTGAAATCTATCACCAATCCATGTAGGGTCAATAACTTCCAGATTTTTATTAACTAACCAAGCGTGGATTATAGGAATACCAAGATTATTGTTCATTGCGAATCCTTCACAGTAACTTAATTCTGGGAAATCATATAATGCCTGATAACAGTTCTGACAACAAGATTTGGGTTCACCTTGAAATGGTGATTTTATTTGTTTGGTAAAGGGTTGACCGTAAGCTAGAACTAAACAATCTACACTTTTATAAAGAAAATCAGAGTTTTTGTTTAGTTTATTATACAGTTCTGCTCTTTGCTGAAGGATTGTTATTAGTCGTTCTAGATTATTGTTCATGATGCAAATACTTATTAGACATCCTAACCACCCACTTCATCATGTGTTGCAAAAATTACGTCGCCTCTAATTGATTGTTGAGCTAGTTGGGAGGCTTTGTCATTCAGTGGTAGATTTTTGGCGATCGCATCTTCATTTATCATCAGGAGTCCCCCGTCAACATTGACTTGTTCAAAATATCCATCAATCAGTGTTTGAATTTGGTTGAGACTTTCTAGGGTGATTTTTGTTTCTGTTCCGTCGGTTTTCAGTAATGTAGCCATTTGTTATTATCCAATTATCATTTCATTATTATTACATATTAGCCCACCAATATTTATGTATTCCATGTAATTTTGAACCACACACCATATGTTCATCACCCCAAACTAATACACTGCCGTCCCCGCATTCGAGACCATCACCTTCGGCATATCGTGTCAGTTCCATCATCACTTTAATAATCATTCTTTCACTAGGATTAATTTTATAATGTTCTAATAATAAACTTTTAATATCCTTGACACACACTCCATCAAATAATCGTGGTTTTTCTTGCAGAATCTTCACAATTAATTCTTTTAAATCTACTGCTTTCATGGTTTACTATGTTTTGATAATTTCATTAGTTCTGCCAATTTCCGATTCAGAATTTCCCCGTCACTTTCGGGTTCACCATCATCATTAACACAACGTTCCTGTTCTAACCATTTTACAATATTTTCCTGGGGTTTAAAGACAATTACCTTTGGTGCTTGATGATATCTCTGTAAACTTTGTTGATCGGGTTTATTCTCATTAAACTCTGGCATTACTTCTATTTTTAAATATCCCCCTTTACTTTGGTGTTGCCAACGACTGTTATACTGTTCAAAGTTTTTCTCTGCACCTTTTGGGGTTTTCCAGCGTTTACATAAATATAAATCCCGATTAGTCCAGTTATATTCATAACCGCTAAGATATAACCAACCCAAGGGTTCATGATCTTTACTGTAACATTGGTATCCGTAGTACATTAATCCTGAGATAAACTAATTAGGCGATTCCACATTGCTAGTATATCAATATCTTGTTCTCGATATAGCAGTTGTTTAAATTGGGGAAACTCCCGACGATATACCTGATAAATTCTAGAATCATGCTCAAAATTAAATTCTGTGTTGGTGATTCTATCTGCTAATTTAAGTATTAAGGCTTTTTTGTTAGCTATTATTTTCGGTGCTGTCTTAGCAAATTTCTCCATTCTATTTTTCCCCGGTTCATTCGTTACCGCCCAAACAATATCCGCTATTTCCTGATTAAATTCACTTACTATCATTTCATAAGTTGTATCTGTGTCTTCTATGGTATCATGTAACCATGCACTACTGATAATTGCATCATCTTCTGCATAACCATATTCTTTCAAAATATTCACTACATAATTTAGATGATACGAGTAGGGATGCTCACCATATTTTTGAGTACCGTGTTTAGCTATAGCAAATTCTTGGGTTTTATCTTGGATGGTCATATTATTTGTAACGTTCTGTAATAATATTTAGTAACTTGGCAATTTGTTCAGGGGTGGGCTTGTTGTCAAATAAAATATTGATAACTGATAAGTTACGCCGAGTTAATATTCGTTCAATATTTGCTGGCAGATTATCATAAGTGTAACCGTTTAATTGCGTCATAAATTCCAACCCAGTCAACGGAAACCTATTCTTCAAATAATCCACAATTGCTTTGATTCTTTGTTTTCCATCAATCACTTTATAATTGTTACAGTAAGTGGTTTCTGATACAATAATTGGTGGCACTGGAAAATTTGCAATAAAAGATTCTATTAACTTTGATTTCTTTTGTATATCCCAGTTATTATCACTTTCATCAATTATCATGTAATTAGGATTTCCCGCAATTTTGTTCACCAATTCTGGTAATTTCATCCGGTCCTGTTCTTGTAATACAGGATATTTATTATTTATTATCTCCTGATCCGCCATCATAATTCACCACCATCCTCTATAATTTCAGTTGGTGTTTTCCCAATGGGGTTATAATTTAATGGTAATCTCAAAAACTCCGATGCCCAATAACTTTTTTGGGTTTCTCTCTCGTACTGGACAACTTCATCATAAGACCCAATACCACAAGTGTTGAATCCTGCAATAAAACTTTACAATCTTGGCGTTTTACCCAGGTAAAACCTATTGTCTATTGAGAATAGAGTCATTAATTGCTGAAATTTGGTATCACTGATACCAATGCACAAATTGGACAATATCCTCAAAATCTTAACATTCAACACTTCTGACCCAATACATACTTTATCCTCGGTAAAATATAATTTCACTTTTCCTTGGGTGTTGGGTTCAAACATATATCTATTATCCATTTATAGTAAATATTTCTTGTTCATTTTCATTACTTGAGTATTTATTTTCACGCAGAAACACT
Organism: Sphaerospermopsis sp. FACHB-1094; assembly: GCF_014696195.1. NCBI lineage: Bacteria > Bacillati > Cyanobacteriota > Cyanophyceae > Nostocales > Aphanizomenonaceae > Sphaerospermopsis > Sphaerospermopsis sp. FACHB-1094. The sequence goes on from NZ_JACJPT010000021.1 coordinate 11,486, forward strand.
TTTATAGGAAATTTACTATTAGCAAAATAATCCTTGGTTTTTTCTAACAGTTCGTTTAAATCACCACCCTCTAAAATTTTAACACTTCTTACTAAACCAGGACGACTTTTTAAAGCTGTAGTTGGTACTTTTACTACCCAATTTTGACTGCGTACCTTTTTAGAATATTCAGAATACACCAGAATATAACCCCATTGTACAGCAAATTCTATAGCGTTCTGTTTGTTCATAAACTATGAAGATTCCCTACCACCCATAACCAACACAGGTTCAATCCACACCATTTTACGTTGTTGTCTGCCTTCTCCATAGGGTTGATTCCGCAAAAATCCCCTACGCCAATGTACGCTCTTTGCACCACCAGTACCACCGGATATTGCAGCAGTTTGTTCTCTTTTAAAAGTATAGTTTCTGCCAATCCATAGTGGCTGATAAAATTCCTGTTCCTGTGCCTTACTAAACCCCCTGTTGACCCTGACTACCTCGCTGGTGGTGTCTACCAATTCAGGACAGCATTCCATGATTAACATTAACCTCAAAAATATAGATTCTAAATATTCATTGAAATCTTCAAGAATCTTGGGGTTTACATCCTCAACATCGGTGTATCTAATCTGTCTTAAATTATCAAATACCTTAAACCTCCGGCAATAGTAACTAGCTTTATCCATAGCGGTCAAATAAATCAATTCTTCATCGGTGTCATAATGCCACAAAATAGCATAAACACTATGGTTTTCTGGGGACATAACCACATTCTTAGGCAACATCAAAATCCCCGTTTTCATTGCCCAATTTAAACTGTCTGCTTCTATAGTTAAGTCAGATTGTATCAGGGCTGCTAGTAAATCCTTACCTACCCAATATGCCGGACATTTGGCTTGTCCTACCTTAAACAGAGTATAGAAACTAATACCCCTGGAGTCTCTATCATTTTTTCTGATTAGTTGTTGTGCGGTAGGTTCATCTACAGAAAAATAAACATCAGCCACATAACTACAGATTTTTTCATAGTTTTCGTAACCATCCACCGACAGCGTAGGACGGATAGTAATTTGTTGATACCAACCCTTTGGTTTTTTAATTTTGTTCATGCTGTGCGTCTTAAAAACTCCTGACGATGCCACCCAATTGCATCTACTCTAGGATAATACTGTGATTGATTTGGTAAAATTATTGTATCACCCCTATATTCCTGAATCGGTTTAGCGTTGGGTGATTTTTCCTGGAGTTTATTGTCAACAATAATTGTATAATCATCATCAAGGGTAAACCAAAATCTATCAAATGCCCAATGATGATTTTTACATAATGAAATCCCGTTATTAATGCGGTCATCATAAAACTGGGAAAACGGCATAATGTGTGAACCATCTACAATATTTTGCCCTATATTATCTAGTACCTGCATTCCACATAAAGCACAGGTATGATTATATGTACTAACAACAAGTTTACGAAACGCTGTATCCCTGATGATAGATTTCTGCTCTACAACAAATGTTTCTTTATCTTTTAATTCGTCTGGCTCATAAACTTTACCACCCTGCGCTCTCAATTTTTCCTCTAGTTCCCCAAATACATTTATTTCCAATAATTTTTCTATCTGCTGGTATTTATCAGCAAACCACTTGTTAATTAATACACTTGTTAAAATACTCCGGTTTTCTGCGTTCTGCAATAATTCCCATAGTTCCCAGTCCAAATAAGCATATTCTACAGTTTCTCTAATGGTGTAGGGACTCCTAATTTGTACTTTAGCAGTTAGCAATGATTCAAAACCTGGTTTCATTCTATAGTGCCAGAACTTATCACTGATGAGATGATAGAACGGTAGCCCAATATTCGGTTTACGGATTGGTTCTAAATGACTCCAGAAGTTAAGGAATGTGGCGATTAACTCCCCAGACAAGGGAATCTCATTAGTTCGCAGTATTCCCAGTCCAATCATTTCTATCACCGATAACAATAAAATCGGCTTATTGGGGGCTACACCATGAGAGCGTGATACTTTAAGATTGAGAAACTTATTGGTGTAGAAGTTAATATTTTTCATAATGAAAGAATATAGATGTACTCGTAATTTACTTTATACACATAATTGTACTGGTAAATATGATTTAAGAGAAAGACAGGGATATTATATTTGGGCATTGAGTGAAGAAGCTGCTTGGCAAGAAATGGCACGACGGTATCCCCAAGAAACTGAAGCGGGGTTTACAGTGGAGGAATGGGAAAGATTTGATGTCAAAATAGTAGAAGTTAAACGTGATGAAAATGGGAATATTATAGATGAAAACCCTGAATTGGATTGATAAGTCTAGATGGGTAGACGGTGAATGGCAACGAGAACCAGACCGTATTGAATGGGTTTATCTGGGATTTCCTTGTTTAATTACTAGACAAGATATCGGTTTTTTATGCGGTTATGTGGGGATTCCCCCAACTCATCCTTATTATGGTAAGGATATTAAAGATAAGGAATTAAAGGAAATTCCCACTGACAAAGGTATTAACTTTTCTGAACCATCTTATCAAATTGATGACCCCAGAGCCGTTTGTCATCAATTATTACCAAAAACTGATGATTATTGGTGGATAGGGTTTGATTGTTGTCATAGTGATGATGCGTTTCCAAGGATTATTAGGTTTCATAATTTCTCTAGTGATGCTACCTATAAGAATGTAGAATATGTCAAAACCCAAGTGGAATTTTTAGCACGGGAACTCAGCAATGTAAAATCCTCATAAAATACAGCAGATTGTAGATCAATGAGGTACAAAATTAAAATTGAAACCTAGACACCAAGCCTGTTTTACTCCTGACTCCTGACTCCTGACTCCTGACTCCTGACTCCTGCTGTATGTTATCCGGTAGCATTATCATTAGTACCATTCTCAAACATGATAGTAAGCAAACCAGCTACAAAATTGCTTTACTCCGTGCCATTAATGATATTGTCCTGAGTTTCCCTGATTTACGTAATTCTCATAAAGATGTCGCCATACCATTAAAATTGTTAGCACAGTTCTGGGTGGCTTATTACTGGCCTTTTGTTAACCCGGATTCCCCCATCTATCAAGGTCAACGGAGTAAGGGTAATGATGGTCAACTCAGAAATGATATGTCGTTCCGTCCTGAACTCACAGCGTTACGTCGTGAATGGGAAACAATAGTTCGTAGTTCTCACCCTAGCGACGGTTTTTATTTGATTAATGAACTCAGAATTACCCGTAAATATCAAACTTATCCTAAATCTTTACATCAATGTTATGCTGCTGCCCTGAGTGCCATTGCTAAAGCTATGGAAATGCCCATTCGTTATGCCGGACCTGGGAACTGGACAGTGTTTAATAAACCTCTAAAATATGCAGATATTGATGATACAATTATAGCAATTCCTGGTACTAAATCTCAAGATAAATGTTTAATAATTAACGCTGATTTATGGCAAACTTTTCAGGAAATGTCACTCTGGATTGAGGCACTATGTATTCATGAATGGTGTTTATTTAGTGAACGAGTACAACAAGAAAAACCAGTACATCGGGGTTTAGTTTATCAATTATTAACTTATAGACCAGATAACCGTAGACCATTGACTTGGGAACGAAATAATATTGATATCCTGTTAATGGAGGGAACAGAATTTAGGTGTCCCTGGACTGAAAAAACTATATCTCAGGGAATTAATTATGATTTAGACCACATCTTACCAGTGTCACTTTATCCCATCAATGAACTGTGGAACTTAGTACCGAGTGACCCGGAGTTTAATTCATATAAAAAACGTGACCGTTTGCCATCTCAAGAAACATTACAAAAAGCCCGTCCCTATTTTGAGTTAGCATATAGTAATTATAGTAAATCGGTGTCATTGTCCAAAGCACTGCAAGAGGATGTAGCCGTGAGGTTTTCCACAGTTTTGGGTAATGTTAATTTACCGATCATATTAGCCACTGCGGTTGTGAATCTGATTGATAGCTTTGGGGAATACCGGAATTTAGCTAGGTTTTGAAGCCTCAGCAGCTTCTTGTGGCCACCATTTAGCGTTTACTAATTCTATTTTAGAAACCTCGTAATTACGACAGATATCCAAATCAACCTTGATTCCCTGGGTATGCTTTACAGCAAAACTATGTAAAGAATAACTTTGAATTTCTGAGATATCACAATTTGCCAAAGTAGTTATTACTTCCACTGGGGTTAAACTTGCTGGTAAAGCTATTACAAAAGGTTGTAAATGCAGCCAATGAATTGCACCACTAGCTGCCCAAGTTGAGGATTCCTGTTCATAATTTTCCTTATAACCAATCTCAAAAGTATCACGGGCTTCTTGTTCTGTTTTGAAGGTTACTAAACAGTTGTTCTCGGCATTATAAGCAAGAAACGCACCCTTCCTAGTATCAAAAACAATAAAATAATTTTGGGTTGTTTTCATAAGTTTGGGAGTCAAAAAATATTGATGAAGGAAGAATCAGAAATTAGAGTTTGCTTTGATTATCCATCACTATTGATGGAAGCATTAGCTGAGATTAGGGCTACTTCATTGTGCAATATGTTCAATTATGCCTGTATTATCTTTACACTTCAAGACCTTGATTGGGTTCTACAGTGATGATGTATTGACCATAGGGACGACCATTTTCCCATTCATAAGCATCAGCAAAATAATAGGTATCATTATTATATCTAAAAACTGCGATAGCTTGACATCTTTTAGTCGCTATTTCTCTAGCAATACCAACAACTTTGGCTAATTCTTCAGGTTTCATTAAATAGCCTCATAGTAAATTACTGATACATTAATAAAGTGAATTACTAATATTCATATCTATTTAGTATAATACTTATATTGAAGTTCAACAGTTGTCATGGGATATCCAAAACACTGGAAAAAATTAGCTAGAGATATCAAGGAAAAAGCTGATTGGCGTTGTCAAAAATGTGGTCGTGTTTGCTTACGCCCCGGTGAAAAACCACCAGATCATATTAAACCCCGTGCCTATAACCTTCAAGTCCACCACCACAATATGAATCCTACGGATAACAGAATTGAGAATCTTATACCTGTATGTGCATCATGTCATCTTAGTTACCATCGTGGGGGTAGGGGTAATGTTGTGGAAGGACAATTAAGTTTGTTTGATATGTCGAGATTTTCTTAGAGGAAACTTTTGATGGGTTTTCCTGGCGATCGCTTATTAACTGCCAGTGTTGAAGGGGAAACCAAGAACCGCACCCATTGTCAATATTATTTTGATATAGTACAATTGCACTATATTCACAGAAAATGGTAATCACAGTCCCCTAGTGTAAAACTGTTGGGGATTTTTTGTAATGACACCGTACCCTGGCAAATTTTCTTAGAGGAAAACACTGGTAGATTCTTAGAGGAAAAACCGAAAGGTAGGAAAAACCTAGAAAAATTGTTAAATTAAGTATGAGAATATAACTTGCGAGAACGCATCTTCCCATAACTAATAAGCAATGTCTGACCCTACCGATATTGGTAAAATAAGTGCAGTTTCCCTAGCCTTAACTACTCCTGTACCCCTAACTGAACACCCTGCTGCTGTCTACCTTGCTTCTTTGGGTGCGGGTTCTCGGCGGACTATGGAACAATCCCTGAATGCGATCGCCAACATCCTCACTGCTAACACTTGCGATGCGCTAACCCTGGACTGGTCTAAGTTGCGATACAAACACACCTCTGCTGTGCGGGGGATTCTGGTGGAAAGGTATGCTCCAGCGACTGCTAATAAAATGCTGGCTGCTTTACGTCGGGTTCTCAGACAGGCGTTACTCTTGGAATTGATGGATGCCAATGATTTTGCTAGGGCTGTGGAAATCCCCAATATCAAAACATCCACAGAACTCAAGGGTCGGTGTTTATCACCTGATGAAATTGATGCCCTGATGCAAGTTTGTTTTAAAGACCGGACTCCCATCGGTTATCGAGATGCAGCATTAATAGCGATTTTGCGGGGTGGCGGGTTGCGCCGGGGGGAAATAGTTAATTTGATGTTGAGTGATTTTAAGACTGGGAGTGTTAAAGTCCGGGGTGGTAAGGGTGACAAAGACCGCACTGCTTCTTGTTTTTTACCCTTTTGTAAAATATCTTGATAAATTACTGACTCTTGCATAATATCCTCCCGTAAAAATTGGCGAATAACATCTTTTTCAAATTTTAAGCCCGCTAAAATCTCTGTACACCCTGCTATATTTTGTCTTTCTTCTCTGTTAGGAATTTTAGCAATTTTTTCAGCAACCTGCGCTAGTAATGTAGATGGTGAATCAGTGAGTGTTAGTGCTGCAAGCGGTAATAATGCGGGATTATTGAGAAATAATGCTGAATCTTGCTCCCACATTCTAATTACATGATAGCGATGTATGGTTGTTTCATATCTAAATTCTTCCTGAAAAACTACTTCGTTATCAGTTTCTTTCAAAAATATTATGATCTGGGTTACAGGACATTTATATTGACGTTTTAACCTTACAGAATAATCTAAGGTTCGGAAATCCAAAGGTGGTTTAGATTTAGGTAAAGTTTGAAATTCAATATGTAAAATCCGGTTATCTGTTTTCAAAAAAGTTAGGGAATCAGCGCGGATAGGTTCTAATGTAAGTTCTGTTTTTAGAACTTCAACTTGCTGGGGTTCTACTGATAATAACCACCTAGCAAACTCCATTGGATACTTTTCTGACAAATACTTACAGGCATTATCATAACTCATTTTGATAACTGTTATAAATGAATTATACTAATAATAATTATATCAATTTATTGGAAGTATAGAATCAAAAAAACAGCAAAATCTATGAATTTTAGGTAACAGGTGACAGGTGACAGAAAGACTTTATTGTTTCACCGGATAAAATAACCCATCTTTAACATTTAATTTCCAACCTAAACTGCTAGGGTCACGATTTCTAGACCAGCTAATAAATTCTTTTTCACTTTGGGTTTCCCATTCTTTCATTAAACTGTGTTGTGTCACCCCTAACCGCTGCGCTAAATTCTCCGGTGCAAAAGAATTGATTTCTACTGCTTGCTGATATTGGTATGGATACGCTGAACGCCGGGGTCTATTGTTGCTGTATCTGCCAGAAGCAAGCGATCGCTCTATTTTCTCCAAGTGCCTAGCTAAAGTTTCCAATTTACTGGCCAGCAGTTCATCTTGTTTACAGAGGTGTGTTTCTAGTGATTCTAGTTTATTTTCTACCTGCTGTAACTCGGTAACTGGTAAATTTACACTGCTATCAAATTGTGCTATCACTTCCTGTAATGCTTGCAGTAACTCGGTTGTGTGTCCTTTACGGTGGATTTGTGACAGTTGCCGGACTATGGGAATCAGTGCAGTCGGCACGCGGATCATTTGGCTGGGTGGGGTGCTGTTATTCATGGCGATATCGTTAATGATATCAATTTTACATGAAAATTTCCCCTAAGAATTTGGTTTGGAGTTGCAGGGGCGAGCATCTGCATTATTATTACAGGTAATAGCTTCGCTTACCCCAGGTATCATGAAACATCATGATTATAGGATATAAACAAACCTGATATTATGGAAATATTTAATATAGTATCACCTATATAACCATATTAAAGATATTACTTGGCGATCGCTATGATGTTGGCAGTTAACGAAAGAAAGTCATGAGTTTATCAAGTGAATTATGGGCAGCGAATCACGATTTAGCCATAGCTTGTTTAGAGCATCCTTTTGTACAGGGAATTGGGGATGGTACACTGCAATCTGAGAAATTTGCTTACTACGTAGGACAAGACGCTTTTTTCTTAGAAGCCTTTGCTCGTGCTTACAGTATTGCAGCAGCTAAAGCAGCAGATTGGCAGGGATTCACCATATTTCATGATTTAGCTAGTGGTGTTTTGGAAGAATTAAAGCTGCATGAAAATTATGCTCATCAATGGGGTGTGAATATTAGTCATGTAGAACCAGGAACAGCCACCCGTCGCTACACTGATTTTTTGTTGGCCACTGCTTGGACTAAAGACGTGGGTTTAATCGCTGCTGCTATGTCACCCTGTATGCGCTTGTATGCCTTTTTGGGAACAAGTTTAGCGGCTAATGGTATTCCTGAACACCGATATACGAACTGGATTCAAACCTATAGTGGTGCAGAATTTCAACCATTAACACTGCAATTAGACAGTTTAGTTGATAATTATGCTGGTAGTTTCTCCTTGGTTCACTCAACATATCGTTATGCTATGGTCTGTGAATATGACTTTTTTGAGGCAGCTTGGATTAATTGAGGGGTGGTGTGTGTGATTTTACTGTACTCCGAAGCGATCGCCCACTAATAAATTTCCTCTAAGAATTTTGGAGACTCTGCCAAAGATACCAACAAGCGACGGTGCGGTAGGGTTGCCAGGGTTGAGCGATTTGTTCTATGGTTTTTTTATTGGGGAGTTCAGGTAAAGCATAGAGTTGACGTATTGCATTACGAATACCCAAGTCATCCACTGGTAAGATATCCCAACGGTGTAACCTAAACATTAGTAACATCTGCACTGTCCAAACTCCTATCCCTTTGACTACAGTTAAAGTTTTGATGATAGTTTCATCATCTATTCTATGTAAGTCATCTATACTTGGTAACTCCTCATATCGTTGTGCTAAATCTTTGAGGTAGGTAATCTTTGGACGGGAAATGCCCACTGAGCGCAAAACATCATCTGGGGTATTAATAATATCAATAGGTGTTAAATCAGTATAAAGTTGTAAAAATCTGTGGTGAATAGCTGCTGCTGCTTTACCGGATAATTGTTGATAAATGATGGCGCGAGATAAACAATACAATAAATCCCCGGTTTGCTGCACTTGATTTAGTCTACATTCCCCTACCTGTAATACTAACTCTGCTAAAATATAATCTTGTTTAAGTGTTTCAATGGCAATCGAGTAATTCATTTATGATAAAATCTATTAAAATTATATTTTTAGTTAGTTTCATTGGGGTTTTAATTGGTTGTTCCCCAGCGCAAACAAAACCACCTGCTAAAATTATACCATCAATTCATTTATTATTAGGAAATCCCAGCAACGCAACAACCAGCATTGATAACCCTGATAATTATTTAATGATAAAACCACAGTATGTATTATCCTACAACCGCAGTAAGGGTACTGCTAATTGGGTAAGCTGGCAGTTAAATCAATCATGGTTTGGTGATGCAGAACGTCAAGATAATTTTAGACCAGATAACACTTTACCTGAAGGTTGGGAACGGATAAAACCCAGTGCTTATAATGGTTCTGGGTACGACAGAGGACATATTACCCCATCGGCTGATAGAACCCGTACCACTGAAGATAATGCAGCAACTTTCTTGATGACTAATATGATGCCCCAAACACCTGATAATAACCGCAATACTTGGGGTAATTTAGAGGATTACAGCAGGGAATTAGTAGAACAAGGTAAGGAACTTTATATTATCGCTGGGACTTATGGCAGTAAGGGTAAACTCAAAAATTTGGTGACAATTCCTCAATCTACATGGAAAATTGTTGTCGTCTTGGATAACCCCGGTGCTGGATTAAAAGGGATTACTGCTAATACCCGTGTCATTGCTGTTAATATCCCTAATAATGAACAACTTAATAATGATTGGCGGGTGTTTAGAACCAGTGTTGATAAAATTGAACAGTTGACAGGCTATGATTTTTTATCTAATGTTTCTCCCAATATTCAAAAGGTAATTGAAAGCAAAGTTGACAATCTTTAATCAAGTTTCTATAACTTTGGTGGAAATCCCTGCAATACCATCAGGGGTAGCTCCAATAATATACACATCAATTTCTTTGCTACCTATTTTGTAAACCTGTAAATTATTAAGATTTGTTTTCAGCGTATTTACAAGAGTTTGAAACTTTCTCACAGTTTCTTTTTCTTCAGTTTTATGCCAATCTTCTTCTGTGGTAGCCACACGAAAGAAATCATCAATTCCCACAATTTTAACTTGTGTATCTTGAGACTGACCCGCTTTTTCTAATACAGTGGTTTCATTCAAGGGAAAAGATTCCCAGCTAAAAACATCAAAGGGATATTCTGATTCACTGGGCATCATTAACCCTGCGGTGGTTTGTTTTAATAGGTCTATGGTGTTGGTCATATTCCGTGCGATCGCTCTACTAATTTTTTTCCCTTATCATACCCCGTCCATGCTGGAAATGAATTAATATTACCCCACAGTAGTTAATGAAAAGTGGGGGGTTTTGGTTTTATGATTCTGGTTTATTTTGTAACCATTGTTCTAAATCAGTGACAGTGGAGAAATCCAGGAGTGCTTAACTGACATCATTTTATCAATGGTTCTAAAGTGATATTGAGTCTGGGATAATTATCTAGAGTTAGTTCTAAACTTTTGGTTACACATTGTATCTGAAGTTGCTTTTGCAAATAAAGCAAAATTACTCTAGTTCCTTGTCTTAAAATCTCAGAGGGCATTAAACTCAGACTATTACCTTTTAAGTAAAGATTTTTAAGTTTTCTCAATTTGCTGATTTCCGGTGGCAGTGACTCTAAGTAATTATTGCTAAGGTCTAAAGTCTCTAAATTAGTAAGTTCTCCAATTTCACTAGGTAAATATCTAAGTTGATTGTTGCTAAGGACTAATATTCTCAAGTTAACCAACTGCCCAATTTCGGTAGGTAATATTTTTAATCTATTTTCTCCAATATCTAGTTTTGTTAGAGGATGTTCTAAAATCTTATGAATATTTTTTTGAAGATTTGGGCTAGTTATCTGTAAGTCTTCAAGGTCTAATTCAGTTCCTTTATTTTTGACAATTCTGCCAAAAACATTATTGTTGGTCATAAATTTATATCTCTATTTGAATACCTTCACTAATAACTCGCTGTTTTATAAAGCAAAACAATAATTCCTAAAAATTCCTGGAATGTTTTTTAGTCTATTGCTTGCTGTATAGAGGCTTTGAGAGTGTACTATCTTGTAAAATAACACTGATGTATGAGTTGTTTTGGACAAATTGACACAATTTTTGTCGTCTCTCAATTTAGCGAAGGTATTCAGGACTTACACAAAACCCACTTCAAATGCTGTCATCTTTCCACCCACATTCTGAGCAGTCCCAGTGAACCCGCGAGACATAATCACGGTTAAATTCAGCACCACATTGGGGACAATAGCCTGTAAAAAGGGGATGAGTTTCTAACAGTTCTATTTGTTGTTCCTGTGATAACAGTGGTGGTTGTAAAATCAGTTCACCGTTGTAATAAGTTGCCCCCTCTGGTTGCCATAATTCTTCTGCGTTGGGGTCTTCCCGGAAATCCAGACAGTTATCACCTGTCACACCATGAGGATGTACAGCACAGATTAGGTGGGGATTGTGTGAGTAGAAAAGGCAGCGATCGCATTGAGATATTTTGGGCATATTAATTTCCTTTAAGAATAGAAGTAAGTGTATTTTGACAATAGACTTTTATATTTTATTATTAAATTGTATTTGATTGCTACTTAAAACTAGAATTATATATTATGAATAACCAACAAAAAAATAATTTATAGATGTGAGTGCTAAGAATATTTAGGTTTAACAATTATAATTTATTTTACAGAAATGATTGATTATTTTGCTGATGAATTGTTAAAATTATTATTAGAGGTAGTAAAAATAATACTCCTCTGAAAAGTTGTTTAGTAATTTAAAAAGGAGGTGAAATAGATGGTGCAGTCCAATGATTCTGGTAACGGCAATGGCAACGGACAGAAGGAATATAATCCTGAAGTCGAATTTGAGTACCTAGATGCAGACGTTTGGATTAAAACTGATGCTGAAGGTAACAAAGATGTTGCCTACACTCAAGATGTTATGGAAGCCTTGGAAGATGATGAAGAATCAGATGCCAACGGTAGTTCCAATGACGGTTAATTATTAGCACTTTAGTTTAGCTCCTAGATGGCGACTAGGGGCTTTCTTCACCATCTATTAAAAGTTTAGCTTATGTCCACTACCAGTATCATCCATCCTTTACATTATCTGATTGTGAAGCGCGAAGGGACAACATGGTATTTTAAACCAGGAGACAGTGTTTTTTATAATCCCAAGAATGTACCAGTTAACCTGGTTTTAGAAGAAAGATTACACCGTTTTGGGTTAAGTCCCCAGAAAATAATGATTGAACTGTTCCGAATTAATGGCGGAAAGGCTGGATTTTATTTAGTAAACCTCAGAGATAAACAATACTATTACTGTGGTGCTGAGTTACAAGATGTTAATGATTGTCTGCACGGTCTTGGTATTGGTTCTGCTGATTAACCACCAAAATCATCATGTCTACTAAAGTTCATTTAGTTGTTGGGATTGGGGATGTCACTTTATTAGTGTTTTACACAGAATCCGATTGTTGGCAGTTCCGGTTAATTAGCTCCGGTGGTGAGGTATTCGGTGAACGTAAACTTTATTACACCGCAGAAGCCGCAGAGAAGGCAGGAAGGGAATGGATTTATCAGGGTAGTTGATATCAGTTATTTAATTGAGGTAAGATGTTTGTATGTTTTGCAAAATTGCCCTATGTATTTGTTGGGCTTCTTGACTGGTTTTTTCCTGCACTTCAAATAATTGATTAACTGTGTCCTGGAGTTCCGGCGGTAAAGTTCTAAACTTTTCTTGATTCCCAACGAGCAACCTTTGACCGGGATATGGTGTAAAGTCTTCAAATATTGTCATGCCGTGAGTAATTAACACTGCCGATAATTTACCAACGGGATATGGTTTATTGTTGTCGTTGCTGGTATTGATTTCAGAGCATAAATAACCACAAAACCAGGCAATAGTATCAATGTCTAAGGCAAGGATTACCCGATGGCAAAGTTGATGATTAAATTCTGAGGAATGATTATCAAAGATATTATCCAGTGCTTCAGGATATCGCTGTTGACAATATTTAATAGCTGACTCTGACAATATATCTAACTTTGTTCTCTGGGGTTTCCCGAATCCTCTGCTCATGGCTGCACCTCTGCTATTAGTTTAATTTTATCAGAATGTTTGTACCATTGTTAACGTTGGGGTGGGGGAACTGTAGGTATTTTAAACATTTGAAGGGGCATCTTTCAGCATTCGACGAGCTAATTTAACGTAGGTTTTAGCTGTAGAGTATGGTATTTCTAAATCTTGGGCTATGATTTGTAAGGATTCCCCCATTTCCCTTCTTGCTAAGATTGTCGCCCAAGTTGTGGCTATTTTTTCAGTGCGATCGCCTCCTGTCCGTTTTCTTTGTGCTGTGAATATTTCTGTTAGTTGTTCTATGCGTTCTGGTAATAAATTAGTTGTAATTTCTGAGGATATATTTGATTTTGGTTCTATCCATTCTAAGCTGGTTTGCCCTAGTCCAAAGGTGGTTTTATGTCCAGTACCACAATAGGGAGCAAGTTGTACTAAAGCATAAAATAATTGGGTAAATTCGATGTTAGCTAAGGCGTTTTTTGCTAATCCTAAAGAAATTGCACCTGTAAAACCTGTGACAGAACCCCGTTTACCTGCGGCAACTTTGACAGATTCTAAACTGTGTTTATGAATGATGACGTTTTCATCTATCCATTCTAAAAAAGCATCTTGTTCTACGGGCATTCCTGAAAAATCATTCCAACGTCTGAGGTAACTATGAAAAAGATTAATGGGAACTGGAAGCGGGAAATGATGTCCTTTGCGGCGAAAACTGGTAGGTGAAATAAAACTGAGATTAATGTTATTATGTTGTTGGGTGGATGATGCTAAAATTTGCTGATAAGTAGTTGGTGGGTTAACAATATTTATTTGTTTGATTTGTAATTCCGCATCTCTTAAATTTATGGTTGATGGCAGTTGGGTTAACCATTGTTTTAAAAACTGGACTACTGGCTGAGAAAAAACGTTAACATACCAATGATAGGTGTTATTTGCTTGTAGTTGTAGTTGTTTACCAGTAGGAACTAATTGACCTTCTAAGGCAGAAATATTAAAGGGTTTTTCTGATTCCCCATCATGTAAATATGCTGAAAGTGTTGGGTTAATTTGGCGTACTTGATCCAAAAACCAAGCATGGAGGGCAATGGTATATTGAGAATATAAAGATGCGGAAGTAGCTGGTTCTAAGTCAAATACTAAACCAATTAATTCGGTATTTTCTGCCCATTCTAAAGGTGTGTTTTTGGCTGGGGCTTTTCGTCTGTTAGATGCTGCTGCTCTTGGCATTATTTTGAGTTATATTTTGTGATTATCATTGATTCTACTCTCTTTTAGTCCCCTTGTGGGGATTTATTTTCATTGGTTTTTTTGGCGATCGCACTTGTTTCAGTCCCCTTGCGGGGATTAGTTATGTGGAAACAAGTGTGACAAAATCATACAGGTTCAGATATAAGTTTCAGTCCCCTTGCGGGGATTAGTTATGTGGAAACATAGATGGAGACTTGCTGGAATGGTGGAAAGATTGTTTCAGTCCCCTTGCGGGGATTAGTTATGTGGAAACCAATTATTTTATATCACTCTATTTTTGACGTATGGGACGTTTCAGTCCCCTTGCGGGGATTAGTTATGTGGAAACGTGGAAACCTTTGGGACAATCAGATCGGGAATCTATATGATTGTTTCAGTCCCCTTGCGGGGATTAGTTATGTGGAAACAATCACAGCAAGATATTCAGATCAAGTAACATTTAATGTTTCAGTCCCCTTGCGGGGATTAGTTATGTGGAAACCAAAAATACTACACACTTAACACAGACAAGCCAAGACTGGTTTCAGTCCCCTTGCGGGGATTAGTTATGTGGAAACAGGTGATGCGACCATCACCAGCCTGAAGCTGGTCGTTTCAGTCCCCTTGCGGGGATTAGTTATGTGGAAACACAATGCACTATCTCTCTGTGGGATGTGGAAACAGAGTTTCAGTCCCCTTGCGGGGATTAGTTATGTGGAAACTTGAGAGGCTGTTTATAGAAATAGCCAAACAAAAATGTTTCAGTCCCCTTGCGGGGATTAGTTATGTGGAAACAAACTAGACTACAAACTCATGACTTGTGATAGTGCGTTTCAGTCCCCTTGCGGGGATTAGTTATGTGGAAACAACTGATTATAGTGGAGGATGGAACGGTACATTCTAGTTTCAGTCCCCTTGCGGGGATTAGTTATGTGGAAACTATTTTGCAAGGTTATTTGCGCTTTTTGAAATTCAAGTTTCAGTCCCCTTGCGGGGATTAGTTATGTGGAAACGTTGGGCAGTGGGATGGGAGAGTTGAGCATTTTGTTTCAGTCCCCTTGCGGGGATTAGTTATGTGGAAACGCCGCGACCCGCTACAGTAATTCTTTCTTGAGGTGGTTCTCGTTTCAGTCCCCTTGCGGGGATTAGTTATGTGGAAACACAATAAGGTTCAGGTTATCGTTGATGAATTTACCAATTGTTTCAGTCCCCTTGCGGGGATTAGTTATGTGGAAACGAAACATCAAATTTAACCTGGCGACAAAATTATTCATTTCGCCAAAACAATTACACTACTTGTTATGTGGAAACGAAACATCAAATTTAACCTGGCGACAATGCTTGACACATATATAAATATGTGTTATATTTAATGTTATGTGGAAACGAAACATCAAATTTAACCTGGCGACCCCGCCATCTGAAACATAGTCTGGGGGAAGATTCCAGGAGTGATTTTGGCGGACCTCTCAAAAAACCTCATTTCAGGCTTCGGGTCAACTGCCAACTGAAACTAACAAAAAGCTGAAAGTATTTAATTATCAAGGTTCTGGCGATTTGGCGGACCCCCCAGGGTTTTTGCCCCCGCTTCGGTTTGCCAAAAATTCAAGCTCATGTATCAATTATATGATTATAGCTTGCTCTTGTCTAGGGGTTTCCGAACCATAAGTAATAGTTTTTTTCACACTCCCAGCATCTAGTACATAAATTCTAATCGAATCCTCTTCAGATTTAATCAATCGTTCTATCTTGGTTTGTAGTGTCGCAAACTGCACCGCAGTTAAAAAACATTCAAATACACTATATTGCGTCCATTTCCCGTAACCACCCAACATTTTATGTAATCTTGTCCTGCGTTTGTTAGCAGCTTTGCTATCTGGTAAGTCGTAAATTATGAGATAAAAATGTGTTGTCATCTTAATGATAATGGTTTGTAGGGTACACCTTCTTGTAAATGACGACTCAATAACCGTGCTTGTAATTCTATTCCCCGTCTGTAGGTACAGCGATAATCAAACACCGGATGTTTAAATTCATCATTCATCTTTTTATTAAACGCTTCGAGAAATGTTTTCCTAGCATTATCTTTCAAACGATAAGCACCCAAACTTTCATTAAAATCCTGGGGTTGAATTTCTTTTTTGTGCAACACCGACAACACCAAATTATCAGCTATCAATGCTCTAAATTCTTCCATTAAATCCAACACCATCGCCGGTTGTCCATGATGGACTTCATGTAAATAACCGATATAAGGATCTAAACCAGCCACATTTACTGCTGCCATTACTTGACCTTGTAATAAAGCATAAGCAAAACTCAATAATGAATTTACTGGGTCAGTTGGTGGACGGCGATTTCTACCATTAAATGTCCATTGTTTACCTACCATATTCTGCCAACAAGCGAAATATTCCCTAGCTGCTAAACCTTCCACACCCCTAACTTGGTCTAATGTTTGTTGATTTTTAACTAAACCTTTACGTTCTTTGAGGGGATTATCTTTTTCATTATGTCGGTACAATACATGATATTGATTATGAATTTTTGCAGTGACAATGGTTTTCACTAATTCCAATCTTTTCACGGGATCATAATAAACTTGATATTGTGCTAACCGCAGTTGTCCATTACGAGAAGATTTAGGTAACGCTGAACCCAAGTATTTACCAAAACTAGAAAGATAATGTATGGGCATTCCTAATTCTAAAGCATAGGCAAAGGCATCACCAGTTACTTGGGGATTACCCATCAACATGATTTCATTCACAGTTTGAGCAGCGACTTTACATTTTTTCCAAGTTCCATCTTCTTGTTTTAAAGCTACCTGAAAAGCTTCATAATCTTTGCTAAGAATAGCATCAGGTTGAATTACATACAAAGTAGTCATAATTTTAGGATTCCTGAGATTTTAATTGTTTGACTTCAAAGGGTAAACAAATTCGTTGTAAACTACAAGATTGGCATTTTTTGGTATGCTCAATAGGTGCTGGCATTTTGTTTTGACTGGCAACTTGAGCTAATGCGATCGCCTGTTCAGTCATTTGTCGTAATTGGGGAGTAAAAGCCACAGTTTGTCTACGACGATTGGCATGATAAAATATTTCACCATAGGTAATATTTCTACCTGTGCGTTCTTCCAAACATAAAGCCGCAGCACATAATTGAAAATGGTCGTTTAAATGTTGTGCCATCTTGCCTTTTTTGTATTCCACCGGCACAAGTTGACCATCACATTCTTCCACAGCATCAATAACACCGGAAACCTTGAGACGTTCGGACCACACCCATTGTTGTTGATGAACTAAAGTTTCACCATCTTGAAAAGTACCATCTTCATTAATATTACGGTGGATATGACGACCTAAAATAATGTGTTCATTGTCTTCCATTTCACCTAACACATATTCCAGGTAAAAACGCCGGGGGCAATATTCCCAAGCATTGAGATAAGCTAAGGGTAAATAATCTTCATTCATTTTATTGGTAATTGGTAATTGGTAATTCTAAATTCTTCATTCTAAATTCTTCATTCTTACTTGTCCCATTCCCATAGTTGTTTTTCTCCCCACACCAGAAAAGACAGCAAAGTGAGATAAAATAGTAGCAATCCGGGCTTGTTCAGGGTCTGAAAAACGGTATTTTACCCAACCCACAGAACCAATTTCAGCACCAGATTTCATTTTTAAAACATGGGTTTTGAGGTCAAAAGCAGAAACCAAACCTTGCCATTTAACTTCAGGGAATTGTAAATCTGAAGGTGCAAAATGATTCCAACGACGTAACAAACTATTAAATACTAACTCCGGTAAAGGGAAAGGTTGAATATTTTGATGTTGCTTAAAACTGGTGGGTGATACAAACCGCAATTCAATAGTATTTTGTGTTGGTAATTCTATCAATTTTTTAAAACTGTTAGATTCCACAACATTTATCCATTGACCTAATCTACAGGTTATTGCCGCTAAAGTAATTTCACCACCTATATTGTGACTCAATCCCCACAGTAAAGGTGCTAAAAGTTCAGGTTTTAACAGAGTAATTCTTAACTGTATTCTCTGCGGTGAAGTGTACTGTATTGCTACAGTAAATGGTAAAATATCTTGTTGATGTAAATGTTCAGCTAAAGCAGGATTAGCAGTAGCAAACCATTGAAGACATTGGGCATGAATCGCCCTACCTAATGTTGGTGGTAGGGGTTCATTGGCAGAAATAGAAACGAGAATTACATGAAGTGCATCACTATCAACCTCAACACCTGTAAATTGATAAAATTTATTATTCCAGTTGAAAGATTGAGATACACCACCTTCACATATATACTGACAAATTGATGCCATTAGTTGTGAATATAATCCCGAATCTGGCAACACAGGCATAATTTTAGTAATGCCATCATGAATCTGTAAAGGAATCCAAACAGGTGCAGGTTGAATATCTGATAACCAAGATTCTAAAGCTACAGAATTTGTTGAATTTGCATCCTGTTTGAGAACTTGTTTAAGAATTAAACTAATGCCCGCAAATTTATTGTTAGTATGATGGTTGGAATTTTTAGTATCTGTGGTAAATGTCATAACGGGCGCTAGTTGCAACGAGTTTTAAGGGTAAAAATCCAGATTTCATTACTCGGTCTTTGCCAAGTTGTGCTTTATCAGTGGAAAAAGGATTAATGCGATTAAAGGTGGTCTTTTCACCTAAATCATCCATTGGTTGGATGGTAAACCCTGTAGTTAAATTAGGTTGAAATAAAGGTTCAGAAGTTTCTTGTTTGCAATCTGGTAAATATTGAAAGAAACAACCCTTTTTACCAAAATAATTAATTTGACTAAACAACCTTTCTATTTCTGATAAACGGTTTCCTGCACTACAACAAATTTGTAAATGTCCCTGTAAATGTACCCACTCCCGAAATACAAAACCATCTTGCATAGGTAGTGTTGGACGAGTTTTATCAGCCTTATCTGCGGTTTGGTCGTAATAACGAAGTTTGTAACCGTTGCGATTTACAACCAACTTTTCAGGAGGACAAACATAAATGATTAAATCTCGAATCCAAGTAAATTCTGTTTTAATCCATGCGTCAAAATCAGTTAAATGTTGTCTTCCTTGACTTTCTAACAACACCTTTAACAATGCCATTTTGATAGCATAAGGAGTAGGTACTAAATTAGACCTAGCAGCCATACTTGTGGCATCAGAACGTTTGAGAGAAAATAGGCTAACAGGTTGATAGGTTACAGTTAGCCATTTAGTTACGTTTTCTGATGTTGGAGAAGATTTCGATTTAGGCGATCGCTTCGGCATTTTCACTATCCCAAGGTAAACTTTGAGCAATCAAAATTTCAATTTTGTCGGCAAATTCAGCCATATTTTCAAATTCAAAACAACGGATTGTATCAGCACCGTTGAGATTATTTAAAGTAGCGGCTAAACTCTTAATTTGACTTTGATAACTATCTTCCAATGCACTTAACATTGGTGCGGGACAACGACGAGAACTAACAGTAATTATACCCTCAAAATTGTCAGGATGGGGTAAATTAGTATTGCGTTTTGCACCATTAGTTTGTAAATAGGTGTACAAGACACTTTTTAGTAAAGCATCCAGACGTTTTTTACGCTCAGAAACATCAATGCTATAACCAAAATTGTGGGGATTATAACCAATTCTAAAAGCCTCAATATTGAGAACAGTGGCATATAAACCCGAACTAACTTGAACATTGTAAGGAGTAGGATTTTCTACACCATATTTTGCATGAAAATAACTCTGGGTTTTTACTTGATTTGGTCTACCAACAATTGCCCCAAATTCAATGGTAGAATCACGTTTGAGAGTTTGTCCACCTTTGACAGTCACCATAAACCCTTCTAAATCGCTGATAGTGCAAATTTGAATTACTTTATCTGTTTTGGCTGCTAAATCAGCATCTTTATCTGTGAAAACTGGGAGATTTTTTTCTAAGTCATAACCAATTCTATCAGGATTTAATTGTTTACTACCCTCTGATAAAGTTAATCCAGATTCTACAGCTATGCGGTGTAAATGTTCTGATTGAATATGTTTGAACATATCCCCAGAAATACCATTAACATACTCAGCTTCATTCATGCCATTTTGAATTACATAATAACGCCGGGTTAATGATTGATTACCCTCGTTACCTTCGTTATTTAAAGCATGAAGTTGTAGAGATAATAAACCACTAATAGAAATGGAATAAACGGGAAATTGTGTCTTAGTCATTTTCGGTTTCTCCTTCTGCAATATTATCTAATTCTGTTTCTGTTCCATCATTGGTATCGGTTGAATCTGATTCTTTGGATTTACCCCAACCCTTAGCATAACCATAGGCAATTAATAGGTTAGCTACTAAACTAGAACCATATTCTTCAATCAGATTGATTACCCTATCTAAGTCATCTTTAGTAGTCCAAATTCTTCGGTGTTTACCTTGTTTTTTGAGTTCTTCATCAATTCGCAAGTTTTCGTTTTCATAACTAGCAATGAAGGATGATAATTCAATGATAAAATCCTTTTTAGAACCTGCTTGACTGCTCAAACGTTGTGCTAAACCATAGATTCTATCCCAACCATGTTCGTCTTTTCCTGCATAAACTGTGGCACTATTAATAGCCTTAGCAATGCGTAAAAATCCAGGGTCTTCAGTGATGTCCGTTAAATTTAATTCTTGATCATTTTGACGATAGTTAAAATTTTTCACCATGAGGTTTAATCCATTGATAGAAAATAAACGAGGAAAGAATTTAGCTTTGGGGTCTGCTAAACGTTTGACAACATAATCAGCATAACTAACCTGAAAACGAAAGAAATTTATGAGATTTGTACCAGTGATAAAATCCCGATAAGCTGCTAATAACTCACTGTGTCCTTCTTCCGCAGATAAGGTAGTGATAACTGATAGATGTTCATTTAAAACATTATGATAATCTGTGAGTTCTTGATGATTTTTAGGACTAATCCACCCTGGTAAACCTAAAGTAAAAACCTCCTTGACACCATAAACTTGACCCTTAGAACCAAAGTGAGTACCAATAAAGTTACTAACAAATTGATTCACTGGTTGAAAAAGTGCAAATTCATCAGTTTCTGCATCAGCTTGAGATTGATGATAATTTAATAATTGTTGGCAGAAACGCAATATTAATTCAGAATCAAAACGGGCTATACCATGACCCCCAGAAGGTGGATTAAATTGACGAAGCTTATCCAAAACTTCCCGATATTTAGTAAGTTGAATATCTTGGGGTTCAAGCGCAACAACACGCCAATCATAAACTCGTTCTGCTATTTTTACCCGTTCTGATATACCAAAGGTAAATAAACCCCCAGCAATCAACCATAAACTTAACCAATCTGTTTTTTGAGAATCTACTTTATTGCTGTCTGCTTTAATTCGATTCACCCCTTGTACAGATGTTGGTAAATAGATTTTTACGGCACTTGCTGTTTCTGGTAATTTTTGTCCTGTAGTTTGGGTAAATAAGTCGTTTACTAATTTAGTGAAATCATCTGTTTCCTGACTAAATGCAGTAAACAAAGCCACCAAGAATTTACCATAATTTTCGCCAATCTGCCATCCTAATAACCATAGTTCATTATGATTTCGGTCATGACGCATGGAAGTAAGAATCACGCCATTTTGGGTACTAGGATGCGGTGGTTTTGGTGCATCTTCATTAAATTGAGGTTTACCCTTTTGCTGAAATAAATACTCACGGTAAAGTTTTCTTCTTTCGCTTTCCTCCACTGTATTAAAAGTATTTGTTTCCTGCGGTATTTTGCTAACATCGGTTTTTTGACCTTTGACTGGCAGGAAAAGATTGGTATAATTGAGGTTAGCTACCAGTTCTAAATTTATTGGTTGTTTTAACTGAAGGCAGTAGCGTGTTCCTTGATCTAAAAGTTGGATTGCACTTTTTTGGTGAGTGGCTTTCAGTACATACTCCGCAAGCTGCACCAGACCCAACATCATCAGGGTGTCAGCATAAGTGCCGAATTTTTTGGTAACAAATAACTGCTGTGTCATCTGGTTTTCAACCCATATAGGAGTTGTCTACTTCCAAACAGTATATACCTACTTGGAAGAGGGGTATTCCAATTAACGTAATTGTAGAAAAAAGACGCTAAGATATTTTTGACATCTGCCTAGAAACAACTGTGAGTGAAGTAAAAGCCGATTATGATGGTGCTTGGAAGGAAGGGGTAGAAAAATACTTTGAGGCGTTTTTAACATTCTTCTTTCCCCATATTTACAACGAAATTGACTGGACGCAGGGTTACGAGTTTCTTGATCAAGAACTCCAGCAATTGATGAGAGAATCAGAAGTTGGTAAGCAATTTGTTGATAAGCTGATTAAAGTTTGGCTGAATGATGGTAAAGAAACCTGGTTACTAATCCATTTAGAAATCCAAAGTCAAGTAGATACTGGTTTTCCTAAGCGGATGTTTTCCTATCATTACAGGATTTTTGACCGTTATGGTCAAGAAGTTGTTAGCTTGGCTATTTTGGGAGATAATCAAGCAAATTGGCGACCTCAAGAATACAGTTATGAACGTTGGGGATGTCGGTTAAGTCTTCAGTTTCCTACTGTAAAATTACTGGATTATCAACCTCGTTGGTCAGAATTAGAACAAAGTGATAATCCTTTTGCTGTATTGGTGATGGCGCACCTACGTACACAAGCCACAACTAGAAATTTAACAGGACGGTTGCAGTGGAAATTAAGTTTAGTTAAGCGGATGTATGAGTTAGGATATAGTAGGGAGAAAATTCTTCAGTTATTCGATTTGATTGATAGACTGATGACTTTACCACCAGATTTAGACTTAAATTTCAAAACTGAATTGCAGCGTTTCGAGGGTGAAAAAGAAATGACATACATTACAAGCATACAACGTATAGAAAGAGCGCAAACCCTCCAGGAATCTATTGTTAAAATCCTAAAAACCAGATTTCAAGATCCTCCTTCTGAATTAGTGGAACAAATAAATCAAATTTATGATCATGACCAACTCAACCAGTTATTAGAACAGGCAATTACTATAGGTTCTGTTCCTGATTTTCAAGAACTATTAACTCAAGAAAATACAGGTATTACAGATAGTTAATAATGATTAATGTAGAGATGTTGTGGATAACTTCTCTACATAAAAATTAAACATAAAAATTCAGTTGTACTGAACGCTGATCACATAGTCTTAATGCTCTCACTACCAACAAATACAAATGAAAATACTCAAACTCATCACCAGTGTTTAACTGATTCAAGTCCAACTCTTTTGCTGGGTAATTGCTTTTACTTAAATTTGCTGGTGTT
The DNA here is from genome assembly GCF_014696195.1 of Sphaerospermopsis sp. FACHB-1094. Classification (NCBI taxonomy): domain Bacteria; kingdom Bacillati; phylum Cyanobacteriota; class Cyanophyceae; order Nostocales; family Aphanizomenonaceae; genus Sphaerospermopsis; species Sphaerospermopsis sp. FACHB-1094. The sequence goes on from NZ_JACJPT010000021.1 coordinate 35,062, forward strand.
AATGGTAAACTCTGATTTAGAAAGCGTGTCATACCTTGCCAACTTTGGGCGATCGCCTTTTGTGCTTCTAAGTGTAATTGTATATTTTTAATCTTGGATATATCTGATATTTTCCAACCACCAGCCCAAGCAGAATGGTGACGACCAGCAGCCATAAGGATGGCATAACAGATATACCGAATTTGTTCATCATCGGCGGCAAAATCATCGTGCAGTAGGGGAACTAAAGATTGTGTGAGAATATCCCTAGCTAGGAATGCACTTTCAACAGCGTGGTTAGGACGTTTGTGTTTTTTTTCGTGGTCTTTAAGTGCTGCTTTTTGCTGACTATCTTCTGGGTTATAATCAGTGTGTGCTAGTAAATGTTGTTTGGGGTTTTGACCTTGGAATGAAGAATGGGCGATCCCTTGCCATCCCCGCATCACTTGTTGCCATTTAACTTGTAGTTTACCCAGGTCATGAGTAAAGATAGCAAAAAACACTAATAATTCAAATAATGCTGCTGCTTCTGACTCTTGGATATGTGGAAAAATCTTGTTTTTAATTAATTTTGTCCCTGCTGGTAGTAGTTCATTCCTGACACTACTGTAAATCGTTGGTTCAGCTTCACCGTTTTTCAAACGTAAGGTTTTAAATGGTTTTCTCCAACAAGTCCACATAGAACCCAAATGTCCAACATAAGTATCCATGTGATAACGATATTCACTGACAATTGAACGCTGTGATTTTGGTGGTGAAACAAAACCATTACCAAATTCATTAATACCAATCAATAATCCAACATTTTCATCATAATAAATAAATCGGGGATTTACTAAAATATTGATGCTGTTAACCAATGAATCACGGGATTTAATTTCTGTACAAACAGGTTGACTATAGGTTTCTGCTTTATCCTTGGGTGCTTCAATTCTTTGGAAAATCCAATCAGTGCCAAATTCTAAATTTTTGGAATCTCGCCAAACTTTGCACAGTGTAGAGACGGGAACTGAAAAAGAGATTAGTTTGCGGGGATCAATGGGTTCTTGTGCAAAATCAATAAATAATCCGGTTTCTTCCCAAACAAATAAATTCCGACTATCAACTGAACGAATTAACTCACTGGCAAAAGATTGATCACCCCTGAAAAATGCCGCTTCAAAGTTCTGCTCAAACAACATTTGATTATTTTGCCGCCGTTGTTGTTGCAATAAATCTTCTGCTGTATGTACCTGATTAATCCAATTTTCTTCGGTGCGAAATCCCACATTGTCATTAACTTGATTTGATTCAGTATGTGCTTGTAATACTTGCCATGTTAATTCACAGGTTTCTTTAGGATATGGCAGAAAACTTTGTTTTTTCTCAGGAGTTTCTTGTGTTTCTGGGTCTAAATCTGCTTCTGCAAGGGTAGAATAAGCTTGGTTAACTTCTACTGTCTGATAAACCAAAACTTGACCCTGTTCATCTTGGAATCTTGCACAACGTCCTGCCCTTTGTAATAATGAGTTCATGGGGCAAAGTTGACTGTGCATTACTTGGCAAGTAATATTAATTCCTGCTTCAATTACTTGGGTGGAAATAAGAACGTAACAATTACCATCATCTTGCCAATTTTCAGCAAAGGTTTCTTTTAAAAATGTTTCTTTTTGGGCGCGATGTTCTGGTAAAAATCGAGAATGTAACAGGGTAATATTTAGTGTATAATCATGATTAAGTTCTTGTAAATCTCTATATAATCCCTGCGCCTGAGAAACGGTGTTACAAATAACAATAACTCGTTTTCGTTGGCGTGTGTGTATATCTTCTATAATTTCTAAGGCATTTAAAGAATGGGATTTTGCTTGAAAAGTACGGCAGCGTTTACCTTCAATTGCTTGTAAATCAGTGTCTTCAATTTGAATTATTTCCATTGTCTATTAAATTTTGAATTTGTGTTGCTAGTTCGTTGGTTAATGTGGCGGTCATTAGCAGAAATGGGGAAATACCTTTGACTTGTTGTAAAACTTTGAGGACAGTGGTAAAGGAACGGTCAGGGTCAAGTAAATGCAGTTCATCAAATACTAGATAAGATGCGAAAATTGCCCCGGAGTTAACGTTAGCTGAACCCCGACCAACGGAGTAGGGAATATTCAAAAAACTGCTTAACATTTGGTCAATGGTGCAGAAGACTATATCACCTTCAAAACGGGGGTCTTCTGGGTTTTCTCCGGTTTGTAGAGTAACGACTAGTGGACGGGATGAGGGAGATGAGGGAAAGGATTTTTCCCAGTCTGTCACTAATTTCTCTGTTCTTTCTCGCAGACTGTTGGCCAGGGTTCGCAGGGGTACGACGTAGATTAGCTTATTGGGAAAGTCGAGGTTGAGGGTTTTGGCAAAGAGGAAGGGTGAAATAGCGGTTTCGGTTTTCCCTGAACCTGTGGGTGCGCGGAGGAGGATGTCTTGACGGTTGAGGAGTTTGGTAATAACTTCTCGTTGAAAGTTGCGTGGGGGAAAGGTGGTTAGGGTTTGGAAGTGTGCATCTATCATTAAGTGCGGTAGGTTCAAGAATTTTCGTTCTTAAACATACCGCATGGTTGGAAGAGGGGTTTTCTGAGAGGAGGGGGAGGTATGGGTGCGATCGCAAATTTTCAGACAAGATACCCATATCCAGCAGCAGTTTTAGCTCCAATTCCTAACTCTGATAAACCATTTTTTAACCACTTACAGGCAATATTAACTAAATTTGGGGTATCTTTATCTAAAGTACGACTTGCAACAGCGAACGCAAATTCACTTCCTTTTACTAAAGTTAAAAAATAAACAGGGTTAGGATTTTGATATGGAGTTGGTGCAGTTTTTCCAGTTGTATCACTGTAATAATCTGGATAGTGATTATTCATAATATCTGGTTCAAGTTTCGTTACTTTGGTTGGTACAGCATCTAAAAAAATTACTTGACCAGCGTTACCCTCATAACCAAATATTCTGATAAATTCTAGATAATTTTCTGGTAATTCATTAATTTCTTTTTTTAGATATTTTTGATATTCTTTCTCAACTTCATCAATTCGGTTTGTTTTTTCTAAAATGCAAAGTAAAGCATAGGAAGCAGCTAAACCTTTTAATGCACTACCAGGAATAATAGGGATACCAGTAACACGATCTAAACTAATGCTAGTTTCTAGAATACTGGTTTGTCCTAATCCTACAATCATCCGCCATTCTGGAGAAGCAGTAAAATCTTGATAATGTTGATAAGATTTAATTCTTCTTTGCCAGCGTTGATAGTTAGAATTTATCAGATCACTAGAAAAGCTAAAATTCTTTCCTATTTTTGTTAAAAATTCATTTTTGTCCTTACCTTCAAATTGCCAATTATCTTTGTAAATAATATAGCGATCTAGCCATAAACTCAGATTGCTACATTGTTGATTAAGTTTAATAAAATTCTGCTTAGTATCCTGTGGTAATGGATAATTCATTAATTATTCTCCTCTGTACCTAGTTCTGCTTCTGCAAATCTCTTCAGCCATTGTAAAAAAGCAAGTGATTCATTAGTTATGAGACGATAGCGTTGGCTATCCATTTTTAAAATGTGGTCACTTAATAAATCTCCAGTACCTAAATTAAAGCGATTTAAAATCCATTCTGATAGGTTCTTGAACATCAAAATTTGATGATCATTTTCTTTGGCTTTAGCTTTAAGAAAAGCTAATGTTTGTGCTAGTCCATTAACTTGGATTAAAGTAGGCATTTTGCGAGCAAGACTACCATACTTTTTTTGAAAATTCTCAGATGGATTTTTTTTAACCTGACAAATTTTATCCCACGCAAGAGCAGCACGATCACGGTCAATTTCTTTAGGTTTTGTACTGGTAGATGGAGCAGCCGTGAAGGATGATGATGATATTGTAGAAGGTGGAGCGGTAATTATCTCAGTTTTAGCTGTTGGTTTTGGCTTCAGAATAGGTGGGTTGTATTTAATTTCATCCGACATTTAACATTACTCCTTTTTCGATCTTTAAATTTCACTACAAAATACGAGTAGCAACAATTCCTCGTCCTACTGTTTCGTTACCACCTAGCTGTAATCGGCTATGTCCATTACTCAAATTATTCTGAATAAGATTTAAAATTGCTCCTGCATCAATAGCTTCAATTGGAACATTTTTCGGATCACCCACACGAGGATCACAAGCAAATAAAGGCGTATACAGTAAAGAATCGGATGGAAGGTTTTCTTCAGTCCATAATGCACCAGTTTCTACTGTTTTTTTAATTGGATCTAACTTAGTACGAGAAACTACATCTGTACTAAATTGGCAGAAGTCCTTAAAAGCATCATCGCTGATTACAGCCAAATCTTTCTTTAGTTTATTTCTCCAAAATTCGTACTCATCGCCTGATGGTAAAGTATTATCGGCTAACCAATTAGCTAAATCTTGCACTTGTGCATTATCAGTTTTCGCAACAAATGTGAATTCTTCGAGAACAATGGAATCATCAATTAGTAACTTACTATTACTTGGTACAAATGCTTCACTTTCAGAAGGCTCAAAATTCCAATTTTTTGATTGACCGCTTAATTTTAAATCTCGAACAAAACGACTAATAACCAATGGACAAGTAACCCAAGCAAATACACCTGCTAAAGACCGGACAGGAAATAATAAAATACGTCCATCTCCAGGTGATAAAGCTCCTGCGTGTTCGCTACCATTGTTTTCAGGACCAAAAATCACCTTAATTATATTTTTTATTCGTTTTTTTTCTGCTTCATCAATAGCGTTTTCGCTAATATCAAAGGCATTACGCAATTTACCTTTAATTCCAGAAGATTGAATCATCGGTAATTTAGTATGCTTTTCTCTTTGAATAGGTAAGTCAACTATACCTAAACTGCTACCGCTACCAACGTGCAAGGGTGTTTCAGTGTAAAGGAAAAGTAGTTTTGATTGTTTGAACATTAAATTTTCTCCTGATTGATTAAAATTAAGAATCTAATAAAGGCTGGATATATGTGTCACGAATTTTTAAAGTTTGAGCTTGTCCTCTAGCTGTAGTTCGGATTGTGATTCTAACTGCTTTGGTATTATCTGCCCAAAGCACAAGAATAGAACCATCATCAAAAATCCTTTTCACACGCTTGAGAGTAGTATTTTCAAAATGACCACTGATAATTTCTTCAACGGCGGGAATCTTTGCTAATTTCTCAGAAAATGCTTTAGTTCCATCTGGAAAATGGTGTTTAACTTCTTTAAGTGAACTACTAATTTTTTCTGATTCAATATTTTCTGAAGCAGGTGCTTCAGGAGTAATTTCAGCTAATTTCCTTTGTTGGTTAACTCGTTGCCAAAGTATTCCTCCTGCTGGTGATAAGTAGATATAATCTTCAGCATCAGGAGACAAGAGTAATTGTTGAATACTATCCTTATCAGGAATAGCTCTTAATCTTTGTTCCACTTCTATTTTTTGTCTTGGTTCTGCATCTATCCATTCAAAAAAGTGGTCATATTCAAGCAATAAGTCAATATTCCAACTAATGGGTAAGGCTGGAAATGTTATTGGCTGTTGAAAATCTTGATAGATATATTTAACTGGTACTTGAAAAACCATTCCTACCATAGTTGTATAAGAAATTTCAGCTTTAAAACCTCCTGTTGCATTAATAATAACTTCTTCATTTCTTAACTGGGCTGCATTTATTTCTTCAACCAAAATATTAACTAATTCACGCAATCCATGTCTCTCAAATTGAGATTCGTTCTTTTCTAATGGCAGTTCACGAGGGATAATTTTTGACCACCCCTGGTTTTTTAAATAGCGGTGAACTTCTTTCATGCAAAGTTTACCTTCAGGAGTTGCAGTGTATAGCAACACGACTTTATCATCTGATGTTGCAATTTTTAGTAAAGAATTGGTTTCTGCTGAAGCCTCTGATGCTCCTACTTTTATAAAGTATTGCTGTAATTCTGTATCTGTGACTTCTGAATTTTTCTTTTTTAAGTCACGAGCAGTATTGCTTAGTAACGATATACCAGTGGTAGTTATGATAGTTCGCATTATTTATCATCAGTAAATTTACAATAATTCCAACTTCCAACTAAACTCAAACCATAGCCAATTTGAGCTTCTGATTTTTCATCTGCGAGGTTTTGCCAATGAAAAGCTTTTAATATTTCTTCTGGTGTTGCTTCGGTTTGAAAATAGTAAACAGAACCAGCCATAACTGCGCGACGAGTTGGTTTAGGCTTGTTATGAGCTACATCCCAACCTCCAATAGTTTGGTAGCCTGATATAGCTGCTGAAACAAGTTTGAGCTTTATTCCCTCATATTCACCAGATAAGGTATTAGGATTAATCCATTTAGGTAGCCATCCTTGTTGATGTTCACTATCAAAAATAGTAGGTGTTGCTAAATAAATTTTGAACCCATCAGAGCCTTTTAGCTGAGTCATTAATTTATCTTTGAAATCACGCCAATCAATTCCTATGGTATTTGTATAACTAGCAACTCTATTTTCACCACCAATTCCTATTAAACCTATGTCTGAATCTGGATTTGCACTTAAATTCTTAATTCCCTCAAATTCAATATATAGTCCAATATTTTCCTTACAACGAATAAATTCAGTTTGATATAGTTTACCTTCTTTTACTGCTTGAATATTGTTATCAACTTCAATACCAAAACGAGATTCTCGTTCGTAAAGCTTGTCAAAGGAAACAACATTTCCAGGATTTTCACCTAGCAAATAATTAACTAAGTTTTGTTGATTCAAAAAACCTTGTACTGCTTCAATAGGTGTACTTTCTGTAGTCCATAAAGAATGCAAAGAGTATGCTAAATCATTAATTCCTGGAATCTTTTCCCGTAAAGGACTTAAATATCTTAATTGAGATTCAGGAGCAGGAGCATTTTTCTTTTTCACTTGGACTATATCAGTAGGAACGGGGAAATATGCTGTTAAATCTGATTTTTCGTGCTTTGCAAGTAAAGTTCCCTTAATTTGCAGGTTTCCATAATGATTGTGTGCAGGTGTACCAATCTCTTCAGGAATTGTACAATTATTATTCTCTGGACAGTGTAAACAACCATCTCGATATTCTTGATACCGTCCACATCTTTCCGCTAAAACTTTGGAGCGAATCACACCTTGTATAGTATTTGGTGTAGGAGGAAAAATACTTCTAGCACGGTGTCCTTCACCAGCAGAAAAGGGACGACCATCACGAAATAGCAATACATCAGAGGGTTCAATAAAAATTTGCATTAGTCTTCTTCTCCTTCTCCAGTTGCTAAGAAGCGTGTGAATATTAATAAATCTGCAAAGGTTTTAAGTTTTCCTTGTGTTTGAGTTTTATCATCATTGTTTGATTGCTTCTCTTTATTAGCTTGCATAATCAGTTCAGCTAAATTATCTGCTAGTGTTTTTTCATCCGTCTTGCTTAACTTTTGAGTACCTTGCTGACGATTCAAAAGCCGCCTAATTTCTGCTGCATAAAGGTCTTTATTTTCTAGTAATGACAAAGTTTCTGATATATCTCGTAAAATGTAAGGAAATTTACTAGAAATATTATCTTGTGTAAACTTCTTTTGAAATTCGAGTAAAACTTTAATCGTATCAATGGTTTTTTCTGGATATATAACAGTATCAATTGTTTTTTCTGGATCTATATAAATCCATTTAGCACCTGCACTCATAATTTCACCAGAACGCTTCATAAATGTGAGACTAAAAGCATTGCGTTCTTCCTGATTTTTGGCAGTTTTTTCTGCGTTACGAACTTCTGTTAGTGTTACATCCAAAGGATTTTTATAATGGGCAATTACAATACCTGTACTGGCTGTTGCTTTATGTCCCATTGTGGCTAGTAATTGCCTACTATTTTTATCATCTTTAGTCTGTTCTAACCAGATATAACCACTTTTAGCCTTTTGATCATTAAATTTAACTTCAAATTCTTGACACTCCTTATCTGTACCAAGTTCACCAGTAAAAATTTCTCCAGAAAATGCTGCTCGTAATTCTCTGGCAACTTCTAGAACCGAATCTAATGGTAGTAAAGCTAAAACATCATCACCTCCTGCATACACAAGTTTTCCAGGATGAAGTTTTTCTATTATGTGTCGTACCAATTTTAGAGAAAAGTCTCCTAATGCTTTACTTATAAATCCGTGAATAGCTGGACTCATCAAGCGTTGATTTTGTAAAATATCTTTCCAGTCTTGTTGTTCTAAAGAATTTAAGGCATCTTTCGTTGTAGGATGCAGAACATCCTGATATTCAGGCATCTTATCACCTGAAAGCCATTTACCCATTTCATCACCATCCATCATGAGAACCGCAAAATATTTTCTGGGTTTCGAGATTTTGTATTCTTCCTGGGCTATCTTGAGGAAATATTGTAATTTTTTAAGTGCGCTGTCAATTTTATTTCTTTCTACATTTTCGGAAAATTCTGTTGAATCTTGATGATAAGTTTCTGCATATAATAATCTTCCATCAAGGCGTAAAAACTTATCGAGTAATTGATCTGATTGATTAACTTTAGTCGCTAGAAGAGGAATGACATTTTTAGCAACTAAGTTACCTTCAGCAATAGGATAAACTGAATTGATCCACTGCTCTAGAGATTTTCGTAATGATTGAGACTCAGGTTTAACTACTTGAGTTAAAATATCGTTCTTAAAACTGGCACCAGCTACGCTGTAAGTAGAAGGAAAAGGTAATTTTTGTTCTTGCTCATCAGAATTGTCTCTAAGTTCTTGCTCAAAGTAAGAACGCCAAGCACAACGTTTAGTTAATTCCACAGTATCTAAACGTTCTTTACCTTCTTCTTGAATTTCATAACGTCCTCTAGATTGGAGTTTTTTAGCTAGATTATGCCAAAATACACGAATTTGTTTTCTGGTGGTATGGTCGAAATTAGCAGCTTGATTATTTTGCAGTTCATCAACTCCATCATAAACAGCAGCCCTTTCTCCACTTAGTGTAGATTTCTCGCCTGTCTCATCAACTTGTTTAAAGTTACGTAACCCTTTACGGCTACCCAAGGCTTTTTCTGTAATGAAATAAAGACTACTATAAATAGCACCTATATTCAATGGGTTTTCTCCTCCTCCCTTAAAGCTAGGTTTAGCATAAACTTCAAGAATTTTTTTAATCTTCTCAGCTTTTTTATGTCCTAAATATGGTTCATGAGGAGAGACAAAAAATAGTGGGTTGCTTCGATTTAAATTTTGATTTTTAATTTTCCAAGGATAAACTTGCCAGTAGGTTTCAAATAAGTTTTCTGTTTGTCGTTCCCATGTTTTGTTCCAAGCTGGAGGCTTACTAAATAGACTTTCAATATCCGCACGAACTTGTTGAGTAATTTCGCGCCATTGCGATCGCATTCTGTCAGCAGCTTTTTTTGCTAAATATTCCCCTTGTTCATAAGGGACAATGGCTAAAAATCTATTTGGTAAGCTAGGTAAGATTAAATCTTCTAGTGTTGGTCGTTGTGAAATAATACCTTGGTTATATAACCAGCGATCGCATAATGGCTGTTCGATCAAGTTGGGAAATATCACTGCATCGGGACCAATTTCCTCAGCAATCAATTCTATTGCTGCCCAATTAAGGTAAGAAAGTAAGTAACTTCCTGCCCAAAGGTCTTGAGTGCGACGGGCTGCACTGATAAAAGCTTGAACGGGACTGATAGTGAATAGCAAAAAAGCTGGGTTTGAGTTGGTAGCAGCGATCGCACTTGTTAAGGCTTGGTGCGCCCAAATTGAATGATCAGGAATACGGGTATCAGCAGGAAGCAAATCCCATAAAGCCCCTAGTTGATTACCTTCTGTTTGTTGAATTTGGCTTGACCAATTGCGCCATAGCCAGAGAAATAATTTTTGAGGGTCTTGTTTAATTTCTGGTTTGATAGAAGTTAGAGATTGTTTGATAGCTTGTTGTAAACTTTCATAATTAATTTGTGTCGATAAAAAACTTTCCACCACTAAATCTAGACCTTCACCACCCGATAAAGGATGTGTTAAGTATGGTTTATTCGTAAAATCTACCCCGCCAATACTTCTATAGCTAGGAAAATTCAACCTGTCTGATGCTGAAGCAATCCGATCAGCTTGTGTGAAATCATTTTTAATTAAACTTAGATTTAAACATTGTGCTAAAGCCCGTGCTATTCCTTCATGACCTTGGATATTGAATGACTTATGTGGTGGATCATGTAGGAGAGCATTGATTTTTAGAAGCCAAAAATTTGAATCATTCATGGTAAAGTTACTCTTGGTAAATTGTCTAATGTATTAATAAATTCTTCAATAATGTCTTGGTTAGGTGCTGAAATCCTAACTAATCCTTTAAATGATTTATTTTTCAGAATTAACTTGCAATTAGTTGTAGCAGGTAATAGTTGAGTCTTAAAATGAATCAATAGAATAGCGAATTGTCCATTTACTAGAGCTATAACTTTGATATGGAAAGGAGAGGCAATTCTCTTAATATCCTGGCTTGCTTCTAACAATGCTGTATTATGTGGTTTTGATAAAGATGTAAAAGAAAACTGGATAGGTAGCCCAAAGGCAGCACGTTTAACAGTATTAACATTAGATTGACCTTTAGTTTTTATCCATTCTTTTACTTGTATATAGTCATCTCCAGTAGAAATTTTATAACGACTACGAAAATTTTTATATATTTTTCCAAATTCATTCAGCAATTTATCATAATCACTATCAATATTTGATTTTCCTGAATGCCAAAGATACAAACTAGATGTAGTAGAAGAAATTACATCAAATTCAGTAGTAACTATAGATATAGTAGATACGGGATTCAAAATACTCTGAAATAGATTCTTAACTATTTGTAGCTGACTTCCAATTTCAGTAATTACATCAGATAAGGTCATTGAATTTAAAATAAATTCTATTGAGTCAATATCAACACCTTGACACTCAGAATTATTAATTTTAAGACTACCTCCACCACGATTACTTCTAGAACCAATTCCACCAAGGTTGATTAGACACCACATTGCACCAGCAGCTAATTTTAGACACTTTAAGTTGTCTGCAACCAATGGACGAACTTGCAAAATTACTCTAAACTTTTGTTCAGGAGGAATATATGCTCTAGCTTTTTTAGAACCACTGGTATAAATAGAAAAGAAAAGATATTCAAACCCAGACCAAGGATTATTACTAGGAGAAGCATTATATTTTTCAAGAGATTTTATACTTGTTGGTTTTTCTGCCTGGACTCGAATAATAACTGAGCCACCTGCATCTGTACTACCAAAAATCTTATTTTCCCAATTTTTAACTTGATCAAAAGTGGTAATACTAGCTGCGATCGCACGAAACCAATACCGCAATGCACCTCTAAAAGCAGGAGGACGCAATTCCGCTTCTTGTTGATTAGCACCTGATAAAAATAGAGGTGTAACTGTTTCTAAATCAAACGTTATGGAAGGCATATATTTCAGTTTTTACTAATTGGACATAAAAGATTTACTGAATTTAGTATTTAGTTGCGATCGCCCCCTTTCCCCAACCCCACCAAAACCCCAGCCAAAGCCCGAATCATCGGACGCACAGAAACATCCTCCCCACGTTTTAAGCGATGCACAGTTCCTCTAAGAATCGGCATTTCCTGGGAAATCACATCTTCCACACCCTCATAATCACTATGAACAATGGCCACCACCGACAAACCCAACTCATCACATAACTCTTGCCAAGGTGCAATCTCAGTTTCATCCTTCACCAAAATCACTGCATGAGTCGCTTCCTTCATAATCAACCGGTTAGCATTAGAAATTTTACCCCCCACATCAAACACAAATATTGGTGTATTTATCCCCCTGACTTCCTGTGCTTTGCGTTTTGCAAATTCTGGTGTAAACCCAGCTTTATATTCTGCTTTTAACCTATTGGCTAAATCTGCGTCCCGTCGTGCGGTTTCCCCAAACCATGAACCATCCCCATCTGGACACCCAGAAAATACATAGGATTCTGGTGCATTGGGAATTTGTAACAATGCTTGTTTTAGACCTTCCCGAAAGCAAGTCTTTCCTGTATTGGCAAACCCGCAAATCACCAATTTGATAGTTGACCTTTGTGGACGTACCACATCCAAAATATCCCCGACTTGATAATCAGGGTGTTTACTAATGGTGACTACGTACCTATCCAGCCCCTTGTCGCCAATCTTGGGGTCAAACAGAGCGATCGCATCATACAACGTAGATAATTTATCAGCTAAAACCTGACTAACCAGTACCGATGTCCGACCGTTGATTTTAATCAACGAACCGCCCGGTAATTCACCAGAAACAATCATTTGATTCAATCTGGTAGCTGCATCACGGACAACTTCATCACCTGTGGTCAGGGTACTGCCAAATCCGACCTTTAAAACATCACCGTCTAAACTGATATGGTAAATACTCATTAAATGGCACTGGATTATAAAATAATTAAGATAAGACTCAAGTAATTTTCTCAACTAATACTTCAATCAATTAAGTCTCCCAGTTTATATGCCGGGTTGTGTGTGATGCAAATCACGTATTTACCCAGTTTTGGATCAAAAAAACCAATTGCTCCATAAATATGAGCTAATTTATGAGCCAACACAAAAGCAACAGGAATAGAAACGGGTCCATTAATCCTTAGCAGTTGTCCTCCAGTAAGTTCTTGTGACTGTGCCATTTGCTCTAATTTTGCAGCAGCATCTTTCACAATCTGGTCATTTTGGGCAGGTTCACCAAAACTTAACCGCAAAATATCGTCTTTGAACTCAATGTTGTAAGTAATCATTGCCTTGCTTAGTGAGCAACTATCACATCATACATGGCATTGGAAGCAGCCTATTCCAGATTGGTTTATGCTGGATTAATACCGAAAACCTTGAATAAGTAGTGTCTGAGCAAATTTTTTCTGATATTCCCCAAGTAGAACTGTTGCAATGGTTAGCGCGGGGTTCTCTCAAACAAAACCTATCCCGTTCTATCCGTCTGTGGGTATGGTTGCGTTCTTTGTACGGAGAAGACCAGGAACGTTTATCATTAAAAAATGGTTTTACCTTAGCAGACTGGCGGGATGCTTTTTTTACTGCCACCCATCCCAAAGGTGAAGCAATACCTAAACCCCATGATCCTCTCTGTAACTGTGCTAAAACTACTGCGGTTTGGTTGTTTAATGAAAACACCGGAATTTCTGAATCAGAATGGAAGCGATCGCTAATTTCTCATCTGGGTATTTCTCCATCCCCACCAGAAAATATACCACCAATTTCATCCACCAAAAATATTAACATTATTCAATCTGTGGGTGATTTAGAAAAATTACTCCAGCAGCGTTTATTTGCCATTACTCGGCGTTCCCTACAAGCAGATTTAACACTGTTAGCGGAATTAAGCTGGTTAGAATACAATGGGGAAAAATATTACCATGTCCAAAAATTACCATCTCGTCCCATTACTCATAAAATCAATAGTACAGATTTAGATTTTCTCAATCAGGAAGATTTAGCCGATATTGCCCGCAATCTTTCTCAAAATATAGCAGGTGTGCAACGTTTTTTCTTGAAACTTGATTACGTTGTGACTGCAACTGATGAAGTTGATAATTGGCAATATGAATTAAAACAACTATGGCAACAAACTCCTGTTCCACCTATCAAGTTAATTTACGATAGTGCCAGATTAGGACAAGATGTGGAATGTTTTGTTTATCCTGTCTGTGTTTATTATGTTCAACGTGCAGTATATCTTTGTGCTTTTGGTCAAAGTCCTGACCGCCAAACTGAATGGTATAATTTTCGTTTAGATAGAATCCAAGATATTACAGCAATTGATTGGACAAATCCACAAATTCCTTCTATATTACAACAACGTTACCATCAACGAGATTTACCGAATCCCGAAGAAATTGAACTGCAAATGTCTAAATCTTGGGGTTTTGATTTTTATTTACCATCTCGAATTATGTTGTTAAGATTTGAGCGAGATTATCATGACCGATATATTCAAGATACTTTTCGTCATGATACTTTTGAACTGATTTCTCACGCAAAAGCTAAAAGTTTGATTCGTCAACATATATCAGAAAAAGAACAACAAAAAACCCTAACCAAACTTCTAGAGTCTCGTTCACCTGATGATGCTTATTACAAGGTTAATTATCGTCATGGTGATAATAATGTAATCATGAGATTACGGGCATGGCGACCAAAATTAGAAGTAATTATGCCCCAGGATTTGCGTCAAAGTATTGCGGCTGATATTACAAAAGAAATGCATTTTTATCAAGATTTAATTAACTTATGAATCAACAAAATCAACCTCTTTTAACTGAGAAATTCACAGAAGCTTTAGTTTATGCTACCCGTCTGCATGGTGATCAAGTCCGCAAAATTAGCGGTGTTCCTTATGTTTCTCATTTATTAAGTGTTGCAGCTTTGGTGTTAGAAGCAGGAGGAACAGAGGAAGAAGCGATCGCAGCTTTACTGCACGATAGTATAGAAGACCAGGGTGGAAAATCTACCCGTGAGGAAATTCGTCAGCTTTTTGGTGAAACAGTTGTTACAATTATTGATGGTTGTACAGAATGGGATACACCACCTAAACCACCTTGGCAAGAACGTAAACAGCGATATTTGGATCATCTGCGTTGTGCTTCTCCTTCAGTGCGATTGGTATCTTTAGCGGATAAACTGCATAATGCTAGGTCTTTACTAGCAGATTGGCAACAAAGGGGAGATATAATTTGGCATCACTTTAGTTGTGGTAAGGAGAAAACTTTGTGGTTTTACCAATCATTGCTGGAGGTTTATCAACAGACTGGTTCTGATGTGATGACACAAGAATTAGAACGAGTGATCAAAGAACTATTTGAGTAATAATCTGTTTGAAATTGTAAATTTCAGCTTGATAATTCTTAACCGAATTTAGCTTGACAGGTAAAGCAACCAATTTTACCCTTAAATAAGGATAAATTTGGCAAACCGAAGCGGGGGCAAAAACCCCAGGGGGTCCGCCAAATCGACAGAACCTTGATAATTGAATAGTTCTAGCGTTTCATCAGTTTCAGTTGGCGGTTCACCCGAAGCCTGAAATGAGGTTTTTTGAGAGGTCTGCCAAATTCGTCTCTAGACTCCGGTTCTAGACTATGTTTCAAAGCGCCGGGGTTTCTGATTACCTAATCCCCGCAAGGGGACTGAAACATAGTCTTGTCTTTAACAGACTGTTCTTGTGAATAGTTTCTGATTACCTAATCCCCGCAAGGGGACTGAAACTACTATAGCCAGCCTGTTTAAAGACAGTAGAGTGTCGTTTCTGATTACCTAATCCCCGCAAGGGGACTGAAACTTTCCTAAAGCTTGGTCAAAAGCCACCACCCACTTTTTGGTTTCTGATTACCTAATCCCCGCAAGGGGACTGAAACTTGCCACGGAGTATGCAGACTTAATCTGCATAAGAGTTTCTGATTACCTAATCCCCGCAAGGGGACTGAAACGAGTCTCACGAACGCCAAAAAGCTGAAGAACTTGGGTTTCTGATTACCTAATCCCCGCAAGGGGACTGAAACTTTATACCTGGGCGGATGCTACTAAAAATGGTACAAGGTTTCTGATTACCTAATCCCCGCAAGGGGACTGAAACAGTTATGCCAAACATTAAAAAACACCGTACTACAGGTTTCTGATTACCTAATCCCCGCAAGGGGACTGAAACTCCAGAGCCGTAATAGCTTCTGGGGAGAGGGATAATTCAAGTTTCTGATTACCTAATCCCCGCAAGGGGACTGAAACGTACATCTGTTTTATTTTTGACTGTCTAGCCATGTTTTGGTTTCTGATTACCTAATCCCCGCAAGGGGACTGAAACAGATCCGTGCTGGCAACACACGCGGTGTCGTCATTTGTTTCTGATTACCTAATCCCCGCAAGGGGACTGAAACACGCTGGTGACAGCCCCTCAAACCCTTGTGCAGTAGTTTCTGATTACCTAATCCCCGCAAGGGGACTGAAACTCTCAAGTACAGATGGAATCTTACTCTATGGTGTAGACATCAAACCAGAGGCTATAGAAATTGCCAAGTTAAGGATGTGGTTATCGCTGGTGGTGGATATTCCTGATATTGAGGATGTAGAACCCCTGCCAAACCTTGACTATAAGTTAATGTGCGGTGATTCTCTGATTTCTACTATCAATGGTGAAAGGTTGATTCCTGACCCCACTAAAGAACAGCAGTTGATATTGGCAGTAACACCGATTCAACAAGCTATTCAACTTATTTTAGGCACTTTTAATTCGTAAATATATTTAGGTAAATCTATGAACATCTCGAAACAAATTATTGTTTTTCTAGTAACAACAATATTAGCCAATCAAATTCAATTCAATGAAACTTTTGCGAGGGAAAGCTCTAAAGATAGTGTCAAACCATCCAAAAAAGACGCAATTTCTATAATGCAAGGAATATGTGGGAAAAATAACATTAATAAATATAATCCAGAAGCTTGTGAAACTTGTCCATCTTTTACAGGTAGTGATTCTTTTGGAGGTGTGGTATTAACTTCTATTGTATATGGCAATTTTACTAAATCTAGTAATAATGAAGCATTAATTGATCTTGAAGGATGCAAACCACGCGCAGATAATTCGGGAGGTAGTGCTTTAATTAGAAAAAATAATCAACAATGGTATTTAGTGGAATACAAAGCTGGATTACGTTCAGAAAAGTGTCTCAAATTTAAAGCTAGTAATAGTCGTCATCAGCTAGTTTGTGAAGGTTCTCACATAGGACAAGGTTATTTAAATACTTGGCTTGATGTAGTTACTTTTACTTCTAACAAGATTGTTACATCTACTCTTTTAACAGTGCTGTCTAACGAAGCATCTTGTACACCTCCATATTATGAAGTAACAATAAGAGATTTTTTAGCTCAAGATTTCAATAAAGATGGAAAAAATGATTTAATTATCAACGTTAGTGAAGCAAGAGAGTCTAAGAATATTAAGAGATCACAAGATAATCTGTGCGAACCCCGTTTACCAAAACCAAAGTTTTACCAATTGACATTTTTATTTAATGGGCAATCATTTCGTCCTACATCTGAAACAGCAAAGATTAAAAAACGTCTAGAAACGTGGAAAAATTATTAAAATACTCTTTCATCAAGTTCTTGATTGAGGGAAAACGAGAGAACACTGCACTTGCCAAAGTTATCGCAATAATCATAGTCATCAATTATTAATTTATTAGGGAGTAGCTACCATGAGCATTGAAAATGTAAGTCCACAAATGGAGAAAAGATTTGAGGTATTAGATGAAATGATAGAACAAGGTTATATAGAAACTGTGAAACCGTTATTTGATTGGTTGCCTACATTATGTTATTTTCCCAATAAAACTTCTAAATTTGATAATGCGCCACCAGAACTCAAAAAACAATTTAACCTCATGTTTTCTTGGTACGGATTCTGGCTAGGAATATTTGCTTTTGTTCAGACAAGATTAGAAAAAGATTACCTAATTTGTGTTGGTATTATTAATCTAGTAGTATCTTGTTTACCAGCAACGGCTCTTGATTATATTTTTGCAATAGGAGTTAATATTTGTGCTGCACAATGTTTTGTTTTTACTCGCTATTATCAATTTAAAAATTTTGGTAGATGTCCCAGTAATAGAAATACATTTTCTACTATTTGTCTATCTTTAGTTTATTTTTTTGGATTAATAATAGTTGGTGTTATTATTCACGAAATTCTTTATCCTGAGACTAATTACTAATATAGTAATTGCATATCAAACTACAAAACTTAAATTTATATTTTCAGGAGCATCAAATGTCTAAGATCAAAAATACCAAAACAAATCAAATAGTCAATAAAAGTAAAGGCGCAATCGTCAAAGTATTAGCTAGACTAACGGCAACAGGATTAATTAGTTTTGGTATTGGTGGTGCAGTCACTTTTGACCGTTACAACAGTTATTGGAATCAAACAATATTCCGTGTTCAAACCGTTGATTTTAATATTTTATCTCATACATTACCTACTAAACTTTCCTACGCTTTAATCAAAAAACAACCCCAGGAAGTACAACGTACATTAGATAGTAATTATAGTTTATTTGGGTTAATTGTCACAGATGCTAGTGGACAGAAAATTATTGCTTATTCTGGTAAAGATTCTGGTAAATCCTCATCTTGGAAAGCAGCACTAGATCCACAGCAATTACAAAATCATCCCTACGATGTTCTATTAGATCCTCCACCTGTTTTTGCACAGTGGACTTATAGTAACTCCAGAGCTACTGAACGCAGTGCTACCGATTTTACTAATCAAGGGCGCGTTATAGGCAGGGTTTACTATGTTCGGGGTGTTAGACCAACATTTCAAGAGGATTTGATGACATTGATAAGTAATCCTTTTTCTGGAAGCAGTAGGATTCAAACCTACACCACAAGTTTAGTAGCTTGTTTTGGGGCTACTTTGCTTATTTGGAGTGGTTTGGAGTTTATGCTTTATAAGAAACGGGTTGATAAAAAGAAAAGAGACGAAATAGAAGAAGATTTAATGAGTAACAACCAAATCTTACAATCACAATTAGCACAGAGAATCAATGAACTTCAATCATTACAGAAACAGAGGGATAATGAACGTAATGAATTAATGAGAGATGCTGAGAATTTACGAAGTTTGAATAACAGACTTAAACAAGAAATTCTTAGACTTAGGGAGTCAATTAAAGATTTACCCAATAATACAGATGCAGAATTACAAGCAGAATTAGAGCAAACTAAATTACAATCAGAACAAAATTTAGCTAAGAAAAAACAATATGAACAACATATAAAGAAATTAACTCAACAGTTACAAAGAAAACAATTAGAAACCGATGTTTTACAGGAACAAAAAGAAAGTCAGATACAAGAACTACAAGAACAAATAAATAATACTGAATCACAATTAGCAGAACTACAAAATAATGAGGAAAACTATCAAGAAACTATTAAAGTTTTAGAAAAACAGTTAAATGATAAAAATTCCAGGGAGATAGAACTTCAAAAACAATTGGAAAGCCTACAAACTTCTCTATCAGAATATGAAGAACGAGAACAACTATTAGAACAACGTGCTGAAGAAGTAAAGGCTAAATCTAAGGATTTAGCTGAAGAAATGGAACGCTATATAGAAGAAACTGGTCAACATCCTTTAAATAACTTTGAAGTTGACATTAAAGAATGTTTGGAACAAAATTTTCCTAATGCCAGAATCGAAATACAATTTGATGTTGGTACTGGAAGACAAGGAAGCAGGTTTACTGATTTTATTCTTGTTACAGAGAAATACTGCGTTATTATAGAAGCTAAATCTTACACAGGAAAAATCAAACCTCTTGATAATGTCAGAAACTCTGGATGGATTTGTGAAAGAGGAAGCCAACGAATACATATCTTTTCTTGTTGGGGTAAAAACCCTTATCAACAGATAAAAACATACTGTGATTCTCTAATTAAAAATAAAGGACTAGGTATTAACAGCAAATTACCCATATATGGTATTGTTGTGTTTCCTAGAGGTTCATGTATTGATAATAGTATTCAATCTAATATAAGTGCATTTTACAGAGTCACAACTTTAGATAATTTTACTATGGATATTCAGGAATTAGAAAATCAATCTCAATTAAATTAGAACAAATAAACTACCAACTCATTATCATGTTTAATTCTCGCAATCATCAGTATTTTATCAACTTTTTACTATTTGTTGGACTTTCAACTTTATTTGGCTGTACATTCGTGATATGGCCACCAGGAAAACCCCCAACTCCCACAAGTTCACCAACTACAGGGGAAGATAAAAAACCAAGGTTACAAGCCACCACTATAACTATTGGTATTCTCAGCCCTCCAAAATACTATCAAGGATTAGCTGATTATCTCAAGGAACAATTTGGTAATAAGGTCCAAATAGTTATTGATGGTGATGAAAAACTTCCTTACGAAAAAGCCAGACAAAGAATGATTAACAAGGAGTGGGATATTTCCTTTCCTCAATCACCAATGCTTTCTATAGCTGCTAAAAATAATGGTTATACCTTTGCAGCCCGAATGTTTCCCAATAGTCCCCCCTACTACCAAGCTACCTTATTCACAAAAGCTAATAGTCCTATTAAATCCATTAGTGATTTAAAACCAACACATACTATTGCTATGGGCGATTTTAACTCAGCATCTAGTTTTTATATGGCATCTTATGATTTATATGGTAAAACCCTGAAAGTAAATATGGGTCATAAATCATCTAAAATCAGAGAATTAGTAAAAACTGGAAAAGCTGATATAGGTGCTGCGGCATATATAGCTGTTAAGGATGACAAAGATTTAAGGATTATTCACCTTAGTAAACAAATCCCTGGCGGTAATGTTTATTTGTCTCCTAATCTTTCTGAATCTGACCGTCAGATAATTACCAAAGTATTACTAAACGCCCCAGCAAATATTAGGAAAGATGCTAATTATGGTGTTGGGGAAGAAGCTGATTATTCACAGTTAATTAAAATTTCTGAAAGAACCGAGCAAGTTTTAAAATGTGCAAAATTTCCTAAAGAAAATTCCGTAGGTTCGGTTAATTTTTATTGTCCTGATGGTAAACCTAGCAGTCCCACTCAAACCGAAATTTCAGGTAAAATTAACGGCTGGACTAAAAAAAGTGAAGTTGAATCTTTTAAACTTTTAGGAGAAGACAAGAAAATTTATGAAGTGATTATACCTGACAATATTTTCAATCAAATACATGATGCTCCTAACCCTATTGCTATACAGGGTAAAAGTGTCAAAATCATTAATGTGAACCCCAAAAAAAAAGGAGGAATAAATCAATTAACAATTACCGCGCCTAATCAATTTATTGTACTCAAAGATGAACAATCTAATAATGTTCCTAAATCTTCTAATCTCACTTATCAAGTTAAACAAATTGATGATGGTGATACAATCGCTGTTACTGATACATTAAATCAAGAAATCAGAGTTAGATTTGCTTGTATAGACACGGCAGAAACGCCTAAATCTGAAGCTGATAATAAGACTAATAACCCTGCTGACAAAAATCAGTTTTTATGGGGTAATAAAGCCAAGGAACGTTTAGAATCCATTATCAAAATTGGTGATCCTGTAAACCTCAATATAGTAGACACTGACCGCTACGGTCGCAAGATTGCTGAGGTACGTTTACCAGATGGGACTTTTGTACAACAAATATTAGTCAAAGAAGGACTAGCAATGGTTTATCGTCAATACATCAAAAACTGTGCTAGTGCCTCCATTGTAGAACAGGCTGAAACTGAAGCTAAACAACAGCGTTTAAATATTTGGGGAGATTCACAATTTACAGCACCTTGGGATTGGCGATCGCAAAAAAGAGCATCCAGAAGCAACTAAGTTAAAAACCACAATTTAGAGAACCAAAAATGTCTAAACTCATTCCGCTTACAGCATTAGTGCCAGCATTACTTGTATCACAATTACAGCAAGATACAGCATTTACAGGACAACAACTAAATCAACAGGGGATGTTAGCGGTTAACTGGGTGCAACAGTCTGGAGAATACAGAGCTTTAGCTTATCAGGCATTCAATATAGCTAAATTTAACTTTGATATAGCCAAATCTAAAAAGATAGCCCGCCCTGCCATTATCGTTGATATTGATGAAACAGTTCTTGATAATAGCCCCTATCAAGCAGGGTTATTAGATAGTAATCAGGGTTTTGAATTGTCCACTTGGAATCAATGGATTAAAGCAGAAAAAGCTAAGGCTGTACCAGGAGCAGTTGAATTTGTGAATTATGTTAATAAAAATGGGGGTAAAGTATTCTTCGTTTCTAATCGTAATGCCAAGAGTGTCAAGACTTCTAAAATCAATGATTTAGAAATATCTACTATCAATAATTTAAAAGCAGTTGGGTTTACTGGAGTTAATGAAAATACAGTATTACTCAAAGGAGAGTTTAGCAAAATTATTAATGGTAAGGAAGATAATTCTAAACAATGGCGAGTAGACGCTGTAAAAAATGGCAGTGCAGATAAAACCAAATATACAGTAGTTGCCTTGATTGGGGATAACCTCAATGACTTTGATGAAACCATAGGCAAGACTAATCAAGAACGACGTGATTTTACAGATAAGTATCGTCATGCTTACGGTATGTTGAATATTACCAAAACAGGGAAAATTCAACCCGCTTATATTGCTATGCCTAATCCTATGTATGGCAACTGGGAAACAGGAATGTATAACCCCAAAGCATTTAATAAACAAAGTGCTTTTGATCTGACACCAGCCCAAAGAAACCAACAACGCCGGGAATCTTTAACTCGCTGGGTGGCTCAGTAATCAATTATGCTCTCACCAAATTCTTAAAGGAAACCCATGAACCTAAAACGATTACTCTTAACCGCAGCGATAACCACCGCTTGTATTGTCAGCACCAACTTACAAGCCAAAGCCGATACATACCGTGCCGGGAAATTTACGATTAACATATTCGACACTGAAACCACCAGAGTCTATGTTGGCTGTGATGATAAAGGCCAGTGCATCAGATTAGAAGACGGTACAGGATGGCGTGATCAGGGTTATCGGGGTACTACATGGGTAAACGGAGATTATTATTACTCGGTTTCCTGGAAGGAAAATTCTAACGAGGGGATGTACCTAACCATTGTTCACAACAATAAACAAATATTACGTGAAAAAATGGTAGCAATTGCAGAAAACCTACCTAAAGTTGATTTGAAATGGGCTACCTGGTGTGATGTGGTCAATATTAAAACTGGACAGTTGGCACTGCGGTTTAAACCCAACGGTAAATCTAGGGCTGGTTTAGATAATGGCAATCATGTTTTACTACACAAACAAGAGGGGATTTGGGCTTATGTAACTGTGTTTAAAGGACCGAATAAAAAAGTTGAGGGGTTGCAAGGTTGGGTAAATTCTAATTATCTTACTTGCACTCAAGAACCTATTGATTAATTTTAAATATTATTGAGGAAACCCCATGAAACCCATTTTCAGAACCACAACATTAGCAGTTATTACAGTATTATCATTGAGTTGGCATAATCAAGGATTAGCACAACAAACACAAGGACAAAAGTTAGTAGATTCCATACAGTCTGTAGCACAAGTCAAACGTCAACTCAAAGAGCTTTTCACCAACTTAAATCAATGCGGTACAGGTGGTTGTTTTAATATGATAACTACCAATATCTGTGAATTAGTTGGAGCATTGGATGTCAAATTAGATGGTAAAATTATTGGTGAAATGTCTGGTTTTAGTGACACAAAACTCCCTATTTCAGCATCGGACTTAAAATTGATGAAAAAAATATTTAGTCAGTGCAAACCCACTAATTATCAATATTGGAAATGGGAAACTGTACTGCACGTTGGCTATGATCCCACACCCCAAATAGACAAAGAAATCCGCGCTGCTCTGGGCGCTCCTAAACCACGATAATTCAGGTTCTTAGAGGAAATTATATTATGCGATCGCTCTTACTAAATTATTGAGGGAAAGTTAGCGATCGCCCCAACATCATCAACATCATATTTATCTTATGAACCAGACACCAGAAAGCCTACAACAAATTGAACATTACTTTCATGAACTAATGAGACAACGGTCCAGGGATTTAATTGATAGTCAGAACTTGGAACTCCCCAAATTAGAATTTACCGTGAATCAAGAACAACATTGGTTTCCAATTCCAGGGATGTACGGCGGTTTTAGTTATTGGTGGGAACAAGAAACTCTGATTACCGAGAGTTGGAGTAGGGTCGTCGGCGGTTCTGGTCAAAGACACAAAATCACTACTCAGGGCTTTGAGTTGCTGGAAGAGGGGTTTGTATGATTTGTTGATTCTTAGAGGAAAACTTGGAATTGGGGTCTTCCAATAATTCGTATAATACAAAAATATGACTTTTTAAGTCAGTGATTATTTGGTGAATAGTAATTAGCTTACCTTGAATATTAGGATTAATAACATGGGACAATGGATAGATTTTCAACAAACCGTTAATCAAAGATTACTCCGAGAATATTTAGACAATGAACAAACCAAAGTCAAAAATATGAACATAAAGGGACATGGACTTGTTCGGGGTATTGCAGGTTCTGGTAAGTCTTTGGTTTTAAGAAATAGAGTTGAAAAAATTATTAATGACTATGATGATATTTTGATTCTTAGCTACAATCGTTTTATGAATGGTTGGCTTACCTCAAAACTTAGAGAAAAAGGCATTAGTAAAAAAATCACTTGTAAGACATTTCATACTTGGGCTTATTATAACCTAAAATATGACTATAATTTTGATCAAGATGATAATTTAAGAAAACAAGTAATAGAATTAGCAACAAAATCACGTTTGAAATACCAAGCCATTTTAATAGATGAAGCCCAAGACTTTTATGATGAGTGGTTTCAAGCTGTTTTACAAGTATTAGATACTGATACTAACTCTCTCTTTTTTGTTTATGATAACACTCAATCTGTTTATGGTCAGCCACATAGAAGAAAACAAGATTGGTCTTGGCGGAAACTAGGAATTAATGTTGTAGGTCGTTCTCAAATTTTTGATGTTAATTATAGAAACTCCCCAGAAATTCTTGAATCTGCTTGGCATTTTATACTGACATCATTATTTGATGCTAATATGAAAGTATCCAAAAAAGAACAAGGGCAAGCCAGAATAGGAGATATTATTGAACCCAAGACAAAAAAATCCAGAAGTTCAAATATTCAGCCGTTACTATTACAAATTCCGAATTATGAATTACCATTAATAGTTGCCCAACAGGTTAAATTAGCGTTATCAAGTCATCAACAATCTTCAATTGGTGTTTTAGTACATCCACAGAATTGGCGACTTAAAGATTTAATTAGTGCAGAATTATTAAAACTGAATATTCGGCATCATGCTCCCAGAGGTTCTAGAGAGAGGGACATGAATGTTGTAGATAGACCTTTTGTAATTGTTGATTCTTGGAATGCCCTAAAAGGTGTTGAATTTGATGCTGTTATTATTGCAGGTTTAGATATGGCTAATGAGTTTCCCCATGACCCCGATGCTGATTTTCAAGAAAAAGCTGGGATTTACACGGCTATGACGAGGGCAAGGGATCATTTAGTAATGTTATACGATACCAAAAACTCCATTGTTGACTTGATGGAAAATGCTTTGAACTCCCCTCCTCAATTGGAAAGTCAAGAGTAAAATATGGGCGATCGCTATCAGCATTACCCACTCCATTTTTACAAAACCCTAATAACCAAGTAAAAAGATTTTCATTAATTAAATAGAAGCTCAACTATGACAAAGTTTCCTTTTTTGGCATTTGAAGGATTAGACGGGGCGGGTAAAACTACCCTAGCACAACTATTTGCAAAGCAACAAAACTTTCATTATTATAGTAGTATACCACCAGAATTGATTACTTTACGGGAGCAAATAGCAACAACTAAATCCCCAATTAGCACATTCCATTTTTATAGTTTGTGCAACATTTTACGTAGTTGTGAATACACACTAAAATTGAATGATTTAGGAGTTGTAGCTGATAGATATGTATTCTCTACTCTTGCTTATCATAGTCTGTTAATGAAACAAGACTTGTCTTTTTATCTAAAAATACTGCAATCAGAACAAAAATTTTTACTACCTGATGTCATTGTTTATGTAACAGCATCTCAGTCAATAATTAACCAACGTATTATCCAACGAAGTCAGAAAGTCCCTATGCAATGGTATGGGGATAAAGTTTCTATTGAATATAATCTTGATGACTCATATAAACATATATTTGGATTAGTCAATATACCAATCATACAAATTGATACAACTAATTCAAATCCTGAGCAAGCATATTCTAATTTGTGCTATGAACTACACAAAATTAGCGAAAGTATACCCGTAATAAGGTCTATAAATTTCGATGTTAATTAGCTAATTTCAAATTTTAATGTATCAAAAATAATTATCATGAAACCAATTTCTGTAAATTTTCATCTGTGGAAACCATGCAATTATCATTGCAGATTTTGTTTTGCTACCTTTCCCGATATCGAAGGAGCTTTAACTTTAAACGATGCTAAACGTCTTCTTTTTCTATTACGTGAAGCAGGAGCAGAAAAACTTAACTTTGCTGGGGGAGAACCAACACTACACCCTAACATTGGTGAACTTGTAGCTGAATCGCATCGTTTGGGATTTATAACCAGTCTTGTGAGTAATGGTGCGCGAATGACTCAATTACTAGAAAAACACGCTGATAAAATTGATTGGGTTGCATTATCGGTAGACTCTGCTTCAGAAGCAGTCCAAAAGAATTTAGGACGAGGGAATGGTGATCATGTAATACAATCAATTGCTTTATTTGATAAATTACATCAATATGGTATCCGCATTAAACTTAATACAGTAGTTACACGCTTGAACCACCAAGAAAATATGTCAACTTTTGTCAGGCGGGTGAGTCCAGAGCGATGGAAAATATTTCAAGTATTACCAGTACAAGGTCAAAATGATGGTAGCGTTGAGGAATTGCTGATATCACCACAACAGTTGAGGGGGCGACAAAGGAGCTAAAGAGGTTGCTGGATAAGCATTACAGCCCTCAAACCCTGCTGATAAAATGGCATCTTATTGCGAACAGATGCCATCAT
>NZ_JACJPT010000210.1:0-3561 GCF_014696195.1 Sphaerospermopsis sp. FACHB-1094
GATTTCAAGAGATGGCAAAGAAATTTTCAAATCTCCTCCTGACTCCTGACTCCTGACTCCTGACTCCTATGCCCTCACGGAAAGACTTTCTCAGCAACCCCTAAGTATTCAGCCTCCTGCCTTCTGCCTTCGTTAATTTTCTTGCTCTTGAAAACTAGAGACTTTAAACCCAATTAACCTCATTATCAATTGTCAATTATCAATTGTCCATTGTTAAATCCTTGACAATATTTTGCTACCATACTACCTAAAACTTGTAAATCTATGGGTTTGGAAATATAATCATCAACACCAGCAGCTAAACAAGTTTCTTTATCTCCTTTCATAGCCATTGCTGTTTGGGCAATTATCGGAATATGCTGATATTGGGGATGTTTTCGCAGTTGTTCCACTAAACTCAAACCGTTGCTATCTGGTAAATTCACATCCATTAAAATTACTGCTGGTTGTATCTGTGGGAGAGTCATCCACATTTCCTGTGCATTCTTAACACAAGTCACTTGATAACTTAATATACTTAAATAAATTCGTATTAATTCAGAATTGGCAAAATCATCTTCTACTAATAAAATTTCTCTTGATGCACTGATGGGAATATGAGAAGAAAACTGAGAAGCAGAAGAATTACTCGTTACTTGACTTAATTCTAAATCTTTTTCTGCTTTGACTTCGATTGCTTCCAAAACTTTTCCTGTGGGTTTAAGTGGTAGGATAATAGTAAAAGCAGAACCTTTATTTACTTCCGATTCTAACTCTAAAGAACCACCATGAATTTGAGCCAGTTGTTGTGTCACTACCAACCCTAAACCAGTACCTTCGTTGTTTCTAGAACCGGGGTTCATAATTTGGCTATAAGGACGAAATAGTAAAGATTGATATTCTTTGGAAATACCAATTCCAGTATCCCAAACTGTAAATCGTAAAGATGAATCTTGTGTAGCTACTCTTAAACCAACACTACCTGAATTGGTAAATTTGACTGCATTAAATAATAAATTCAAGAGCATTTGCTTGAGTCGCAAAGAATCAGCTAATAAAGTTGTTACATCATCGTTAATTTCTAAACGTAATTTCAAACCTTTATTAGCAGCTTTTTCTTTCACTAAAGCTAAAACATTGCTACATAATGATGGTACATCAATTATTTCCCATTGTATTTCTAGCTCGTTGGCTTCTATTTTGGAAAGATCCAAAATATCGTTAATCAAGTCTAGTAAATGCTTACCACTCGATTGAATAATGTGTAAATATTCTTGATGGCGTTGTCTGTCTGGTTCGTAACCTTGTGCTAAAAGTAGATGAGTAAATCCAATTATAGAACTTAAAAGTGTGCGGATTTCGTGACTGGTATTGGCGAGAAATTGATTTTTAAGTTGATTGGTGCGTTCTAATTCTTGATTATAATTAGCTAATTGTTTACATCTTTCTTGCCAAAATTGCATTTGCTTTAGTTGTGTTAAGGCTGTATGACAATGCTGAATTGTTCTTTTAATGAATTGCGATCGCAGGGGAGTTAAGGATGGTTTAATTGAAACACCATTCACGTTAGACTTTGATGTGGCAATAATTAGCCATGCCATCATACCGTTATCATCATCAACTAAACGCCAAGCACTGCCAGGTTTTTGTTTCTCCATTTGCTGCAAATCTTCCAGTCTGATGGTAGCGTTTAACCTCAAGTCCAGCTTTGTTCCAGGTTGGGATATTATTTCTATGATTGGTGTTCTCAGGGAGGAAGAACTAGAAACATAACAAATCTTACCCACTATTTCATCTGCTGGAAATTGAGCGATCGCCACCCAACGCCCATTTAAAGCTTTTTCCAGTTCGTTGACTACCGTTTGATAAATTTCTGCTTCTGTCCCTGTGGACTGCATCATATTAGCAGCCAGCAGACAATCATTTAAACGACTCTGCAAATGATTTAAGCTGTTTTGCAACCAAAAATTATCCCGCCGTTGCTGGATTGTGTGCAAAAGTTTTGATGTTCCATCGATCTGGGAGTTTTGTTCTGGTAAGTTTGAAGACTGCTGCATGGTTTACTAGACAGCCAAAGAAACTAACCTTGGCAGGAAATTATGAACTGGATTTTATGTATATTAACGTAGAAATATCTTTTAATTGTAAATTATAACTGATAGTATCTATTGTAACGCCTAATGCAACTGTTATTGAATCACATTACACATTTATTTTATTTTCTTCACAGAAACTTAAAACAATGGATACACAACTAGCTCAATTAATCATTAATGGCATTGCGGTGGGCAGTATTATTGCTCTAGGAGCAGTAGGACTAACGCTGACCTATGGAATTTTACGATTATCAAACTTTGCTCATGGTGATTTTCTTACCTTGGGAGCTTATTTGACTTTGGTAGCCAATGCCTTGGGTGTAAACATTTGGCTATCAATGATTTTAGCAGCATCGGGAACAGTCGCAGTAATGTTACTGACAGAAAAATTGCTGTGGTCAAAAATGCGGTCAGTTCGTGCTACTTCCACCACACTGATCATCATTTCTATCGGACTGGCCTTATTTCTCCGCAACGGCATTATTTTTATTTGGGGTGGTAAAAACCAAAACTATAATCTCCCTGTCATCCCTGCTTTAGAATTTGGGGAATTACGGATACCGCAAAATCAATTATTGGTACTAGGGTTAGCTGTGCTGGCGATTTTGTTTCTTCACTACATATTACAAAACACTAAAATCGGTAAAGCTATGCGAGCAGTAGCCGATGATTTAGACTTAGCTAGAGTATCTGGTATTAACGTTGATAGAGTAATTCTTTGGACTTGGATAATTGCAGGTACTTTTACTTCTTTAGGCGGTAGTATGTACGGTTTGATTACCGCTGTACGTCCGAATATGGGCTGGTTTCTGATTTTGCCCTTGTTTGCCTCTGTGATTTTGGGTGGTATTGGCAACCCCTACGGTGCGATCGCTGCTGCTTTTATCATTGGTATTGTTCAGGAAGTCAGCATCCCTTGGCTAGGTTCTCAGTATAAACAAGGTGTAGCTCTCTTAATCATGATTTTGGTGCTGCTCATCCGTCCCAAAGGTTTATTTAAAGGCACAATCTAATACCATTTTAGATTGTGGATTTTGGATTTTGGATTGTGAAAGTCTTGATATATCAACATTTCATCTTTTAATTGTTCAAATTCATCTTTCCAATTAGTATAAAAAATCAGCCTTCAGCCGTCAGTATTTAGCATCAACCTAATGGCAAGAAAGTTGATCGCTAAAAGCTGAAAGCTGAAAGCTGAAAGCTAATTATTCAATGATCTGAAAATAATAAGCTGCCACCAAGAAGTTGATCGCCAACAGTAGCAACGCCCAACTGGCACGGAAAACGTAAGAAGGTTTAGCAGCTTTTCCTTTGGAAGTCATAAATTTGGTTCTCCTGATTTAATCACTTTTCCACAAATAGCAAACATAAGCGCCAATTTTCCAGAAACTTTAAAAATATTTGTGTGGGGACTGGGGACTGGGGACTGGGGACTGGTGACTGGGGACTGGGGACTGGTGACTGGGGACTGGGGACTGGGGACTGG
>NZ_JACJPT010000211.1:0-3423 GCF_014696195.1 Sphaerospermopsis sp. FACHB-1094
CATTCGGGCGATAAATTATCAATTTTTATCACAGGTTATTTTCCTGTAAGGGCGAAGCATTCGGGCGATAAATTATCAATTTTTATCACAGGTTATTTTCCGAATGCTTCGCCCCTACGACTCCTGAAGTCTGGTATAAATAGCTGCATTTTAACCGTTTAATTATTCACTATTAATTGCTTATGTCTTTTGTACCTTTGCATATTCACAGCGACTACAGTTTGCTAGACGGTGCTAGTCAACTACCAGAGTTAGTAGATCAGGCGATCGCACTAGGAATGAAAGCGATCGCCCTCACAGATCATGGTGTCATGTATGGCGCAGTTGAACTCATCAAAATCTGCCGCAGTAAGACTATTAAGCCAATTATTGGCAACGAAATGTATATCATTAACGGTGATATTGAAAAACAAGAACGCCGTCCTAAATATCATCAAGTTGTTTTAGCAAAAAACACCAAAGGTTATAAAAACCTAGTTAAACTCACCACAATTTCTAATCTTAAAGGTGTACAAGGTAAAGGTATTTTTTCCCGTCCTTGCATTAATAAAGATTTACTCAAACAATATAAAGAAGGTTTGATTATCACCAGTGCTTGTTTAGGAGGAGAAATTCCCCAAGCAATTCTCAGTGGTAGGCCAGATGCAGCCCGAAAAGTTGCCAAATGGTATAAAGAAGTATTTGGCGAAGATTTTTATTTAGAAATTCAAGATCACGGTTCTCAAGAAGACAGAATTGTAAATGTTGAAATTGTGAAAATTGCCCGTGAATTAGGCATTAAATTTGTCGCTACTAACGATTCTCATTATATTTCTTGCTTTGACGTAGAAGCCCATGATGCTTTACTTTGTATTCAAACCGGTAAACTAATTGTTGATGATAACCGGATGCGATATAGCGGCACAGAATATTTAAAATCTGCCACAGAAATGAAGTTACTATTTCGTGATCATTTACCCGAAGATGTTATGGAAGAAGCCATAGCGACAACAGTTGAAGTAGCGGATAAAGTCGAGCCTTACCATATCATGGATGAGCCGAAAATTCCTACTCCTCCCATTCCTTCTGGTCACACTCCTGATACTTACGCTGAAGAAGTAGCTTGGCAAGGACTGTTAGAAAGATTAAACCGCAAATCTCGTAACGAAGTAGATCCAGTCTACAAAGAAAGATTAGAGTATGAATTAAAAATGATTCAGCAAATGGGTTTTTCTACCTACTTTTTAGTAGTGTGGGACTATATCAAATTTGCGCGAGATAATAATATTCCCGTCGGTCCTGGTCGGGGTTCTGCGGCTGGTTCATTAGTTGCTTATGCCATGCGAATTACTAATATTGATCCCGTGCATCATGGCTTACTGTTCGAGCGATTTTTGAACCCAGAACGGAAATCCATGCCTGATATTGATACAGATTTCTGTATTGAAAAACGGGATGAAGTAATTGATTATGTGACTAGAAAATATGGTGTAGATAGAGTTGCCCAAATTATCACTTTTAACCGTTTAACATCCAAAGCAGTATTAAAAGATGTCGCCAGAGTATTAGATATTCCCTATGGGGAAGCTGATAAAATGGCGAAAATGATCCCAGTGGTACGGGGTAAACCAACTAAATTGAAAGTAATGGTTTCTGATCAAACACCAGCACCAGAATTTAAAGAAAAATACGATAATGATCCGAATGTTCGCCGCTGGATAGATATGGCCATGCGAATAGAAGGAACTAACAAAACCTTTGGTGTTCATGCAGCAGGTGTGGTTATTTCCGCAGAACCATTAGATGAAATTGTACCCTTACAACGTAATAACGACGGCTCAGTAATTACCCAGTATTTTATGGAAGATTTAGAATCACTGGGTTTGTTAAAAATGGACTTTTTGGGTTTAAGAAACCTAACCTTAATTCAAAAAACCATTGATTTAATACAACAAAGTAAAGGATATCATATTGATCCTGATGACATTACCCGTGATGAAAGAAAAGCCCAGAAAATATTAGCTAAAGGTGAACATAGCACTTTACCTAAAGATGTATCTCAAGCATATTCATTATTAGAATCTGGAGATTTAGAAGGTATCTTTCAATTAGAATCTTCAGGAATGAAGCAAATCGTGAGAGATTTGAAACCTTCTAATATTGAAGATATTTCTTCTATTTTGGCATTATATAGACCTGGTCCATTAGATGCGGGATTAATTCCTAAGTTTATTAACCGTAAACATGGTAGAGAAGCAATTGATTATGAATCGCAACTTTTACAACCTATATTAAATGAAACCTATGGAATTATGGTTTATCAAGAGCAAATTATGAAAATTGCTCAAGATATGGCAGGTTATTCTTTAGGACAAGCTGACTTACTGCGTCGCGCTATGGGTAAAAAGAAAGTAGCGGAGATGGAAAAACAAAAGCAAAATTTTATAGATGGTTCAGCAAAAAACGGTGTAAAACCCCAAGTAGCTGAAAAACTATTTGCGGATATGTTGAAGTTTGCCGAATATTGTTTGAGTTATGAAACTGAGGTTTTAACTGTAGAATATGGCTTTTTAACTATTGGGGAAATTGTGGAAAAGCAGATTGAGTGTAGTGTATTTAGTGTTGATAACAATGGTAATGTTTACACTCAACCTATTGCCCAATGGCATCATCGGGGAGTGCAAGAATTATATGAATATTGTTTAGATGATGGTTCAAAAATCAGGGCAACAAAAGACCATAAATTTATGACTAATTCTGGGGAAATGTTGCCCATTGATGAGATATTTGAGAGAGGTTTAGACTTGTTGAAAGTCCCAAATTTACCAGCTTAAATTTAGGTTTGGGATTTCAACCATTCATCTAAATCGTTGATATCCCGAAAATCTAATAACGCTTCTCCCAAGTCTTCTAATTGTGCTATTTTCAGGTTACTGATTTTCTGGATATAACTATCTGTCAATTTTCCAAACCTCTTAGATAACAGACGCAGTAGTAAATTTTTCTCTCCCTCTTGTTCACCTTCTTCTCTACCTTCCTGCTTTGCTTCTTGATATACCCTTGTTTGTTTGATATCATTGACTAAAAACATCGCTTCTATCTCCTGACGGGTTAATTGCGAAAACTTCGACAACAACACAGTTTCCAATAACTCTATAATACCTTCTCTTTCTGAGTTGTTGGTAATTTCGGTTTGCGTTCTTTGCATCAAATTCTTAACTAATTCTGGGGCTTGGTTTTCTTTACTGACAATTAATTCAATTAACCCCATCCCAATTGAACCTGATGATATTTCATCTAAATAAATCCGTTTGATGCGACCACTATTGACTAATTCTTGCTGGTAATTAGGGTTTGCTGAATAAACCTAAAACCTTGATATATCAAAGGTTAGAGGCTGATAAACACAGAAATTAGTGCAAGGGTTTTGAAGGGTATACCGGA
>NZ_JACJPT010000212.1:0-3418 GCF_014696195.1 Sphaerospermopsis sp. FACHB-1094
GTGATAAAAATTGATAATTTATCGCCCGAATGCTTCGCCCTTACAGGAAAATAACCTGTGATAAAAATTGATAATTTATCGCCCGAATGCTTCGCCCTTACGACTCCTGAACTCCTGACTCCTGAACTCCTGACTCCTGGAAAATAATGACTGCAACTTGCTTGGTAAAAATCTTGTTAATTGAAGACAACTTGGCGGAAGCTAGGTTGTTACAAGAGTTTTTGAAGCAATCCCCATCAAAAGAGTTTAGTTTAGTTCATGTTCAAAGATTACGAGATGCATTTCATGAATTAAGCCAACAAAACTATGACGTAATTTTGTTAGATTTAACCTTACCTGATAGTCAAGGATTATCATCCCTACCCTTACTAATGAGTCAAGCACCCAGCACACCTATTGTTGTTCTTACTAATATCAATGATGAAGAATTAGCAATAGAAGCTGTGAGACAGGGAGCGCAAGATTATTTAGTCAAAAGACAAGTAAAGCCAGATGTTTTAGTGCGTTCAGTTCAGTATGCGATCGCCAGAAAACAAGTTTTAGAACAATTACGCACAGTCAATCAAACATTAGAAATCACAGTTGAAGAAAGAACTGCTGAACTGGAAAAAGCCCAGGAACTATATCAGTTTAAAACTGAATTTGTTTCTATGCTTTCCCATGACATTCGTAATCCTTTAAATACGATACTTTTAGCTGCGGGATTGCTACAAAACAACGATGAAAAATTAACCCAAGAAAAAAAATTAAATCATCTAAAAATAATTCGTTCTGCTATTAAAAACATGGCACAATTATTGGATGAAGTTTCCTTTATTGGTAAAGCTGATTCTGGCAAATTACAATGTCAACTTTATCCTTTAAATTTAGAAGCTTTTTGTCATCAAATATTAGAAGATACTCATTTAACTGCTTTAGAGAAACGAGTGACTATAGAATTTACCAGTTCTGGTGACTTTAGCTCAACTCTTTGGGATGAAAATTTATTACGGCATATTTTAGGAAATATCCTTAGTAATGCTATTAAATATTCCTACCCTGATAGCAAAGTCAAATTTGAATTAACCAGACAAGAAAAAACAGCAACCTTCAAAATTCAAGATTGGGGAATTGGTATTTCGACAAAAGATCAAAATCAACTATTTATTCCCTTTCATCGTGGTGAAAATGTCAGCGGTATTTCCGGTACAGGTATGGGTTTAGCAATTGTGAAAAAATGTGTGGAAGCGCATGGTGGTGAAATTAAATTTGAAAGTCAAATAGACGTGGGAACAACTTTCACAGTTACTTTACCTGTAATTAAAATTGAAATTTAATGCTTTACAAACATTGCCCGATACACAGGTTCACCTTTATTTTGTGTAGCAATTTCCCTTTCTGTAGGCACAGGAAGCGGGTTTTCTGCTAACCATTTTTCTGTTCCCATTTTTGCAAATGCTGGGTGTTCTTGGAAGCGATCGCACATTTCCACAGCAATAAATTCCTGATCAGATTGCAAAAATACCACCCCACCCACAGCCAAATAATTAGCTAAATCTTCAACTAACTCTGGTTGTACTACTCTCCGTTTAGCATGACGAGTTTTAAACCAAGGATCAGGAAATTGAATTGATACCCGTTGTAAAATTCCTGGTTTTAAAGTAGATAAAATTGGACTCAAAGAATTATTCACATTACAAAATAAATAATGTAAATTTGTTAAACCCAACTCAGAAACTATCCTATTTGCTTCTATAACTAAAGGTTCTCTAATTTCCAAACCCAAAAAATTCCAGTTTGTTTCTACCTGTGCCATTTGAAGTAAAAACCTACCCCTCGCACATCCAATATCTAAATGTAAGGGTTGTTGATACTGTGCATAGATTTTTTCCCATGCTGGGGGATCAACAGGGGTTTGAAATTTTCTCGCTAGGGGGTTAACGTGCTGACGAACTCGAATCACAGCCATAATAAATACTCCTTTGACTACTCCTGTCACTAAAATTTCGCTAATAAAAGTTAAACATACAAATATTAAGTCTGGTTGCTAGTACGTAACTAGACAAGGCAAGAGTTATACTTTTGTAAAAAGGGTATATTTACTCTTTCGGCTTTAACATTTTTTTAAATCAATGGATATCAACTTTCGTTTTGCTATAGTTAGTGACTTACACATTGCACTACCCCATACAATTTGGGATCATCCCAGCCGATTTCATTTGGTGGAAGTCAGTATTCCCGCCTTTGAAAGTGTACTAGAACATTTAACACAACTTGATTT
Organism: Sphaerospermopsis sp. FACHB-1094; assembly: GCF_014696195.1. Taxonomy (NCBI): domain Bacteria; kingdom Bacillati; phylum Cyanobacteriota; class Cyanophyceae; order Nostocales; family Aphanizomenonaceae; genus Sphaerospermopsis; species Sphaerospermopsis sp. FACHB-1094. The sequence goes on from NZ_JACJPT010000212.1 coordinate 2,261, forward strand.
AGATTTTCTTCTGATTCCCGGAGACTTAACCCAACACGGTGAACCAGAAAATCATACGTGGTTAGCAAACAGACTTTCTCAACTACCTTTTCCGGTGTATGTTATTCCTGGTAATCATGATGTTCCCGTATTATCAGCAAACGAGCAATCCATAGGTTTTGCAGATTTTCCCCATTATTACCGCAAGTTTGGTTATGAAAACCCACACCAACCTTACTACAATTGTCAAATATTGCCCGGAGTGCGGCTAATAGGTTTAAATTCTAACACCTTTGATGAGGATGGTAAACAAATAGGGCGTTTAGATCAACAGCAGTTTCAGTGGTTAGAAACAGAACTAGCAAAAATTAACAATGATTTAGTTTTGGTGATGGTGCATCACAACGTTGTCGAACATTTGCCAAATCAATCAAATCATCCAATGGCAAATCGTTATATGTTGGAAAATGCTCCAGAACTTATAAAATTACTGCGTAAACATGGAGTGAGATTAGTTTTTACCGGACATTTGCACGTTCAAGATGTAGCGTGTGGTGATGGAGTCTATGATATTACCACTGGTTCATTAGTTAGTTATCCCCATCCTTACCGTGTTTTAGAATTTGAACGAGATCATCTAGGTAAAGAATGGTTACAAATAGTTTCTCATCGCGTGGAATCAGTACCAGATTTTCCTAACTTGCAAGAATCATCAAAACAATGGATGGGCGATCGCTCTTTCCCTTTTTTAATCAAATTACTAACTTTACCTCCCTTAAATCTACCATTAATCCAAGCACAGCAACTAGCCCCAGATTTACGAGATTTTTGGGCAACTATCGCCGATGGGGATGCAGTAATAGACTATCCCAACTTTCCTTTAGAAGTCCGTCGTTACATTCAAAAATATAGTGCAGTTACTCACACTGGACATCCCAGCCCCATAGATAATAACAGTAAGCTATTGCTTGGGAATTGGGAATTGGGAATTGGTAATTGGTAATTGGGAATTGGTAATTGGGAATTGGGAATTGGTAATTGGTAATTGGTAATTGGTAATATTTAAAAATCTTCCCCAGTCACCAGTCACCAGTCACCAGTCACCAGTCACCAGTCACCAGTCACCAGTCACCAGTCACCAGTCACCAGTCACCAGTCACCAGTCACCAGTCACCAGTC
>NZ_JACJPT010000213.1:0-3344 GCF_014696195.1 Sphaerospermopsis sp. FACHB-1094
ACTTTTTCCGGTATACCCTTCAAAACCCTTGCACTAATTTCTGTGTTTATCAGCCTCTAACCTTTGATATATCAAGGTTTTAGGTTTATTCAGCAAACCCTAGATAGGGGTTGCTGAGAAAGTCTTTCCGTGATGGCATAGGAGTCAGGAGTCAGGAGTCAGGAGTCAGGAGAAGATTTGAAAATTTCTTTGCCATCTCTTGAAATCCCAAAAAATGCACACTTTTTCCGGTATACCCTTCAAAACCCTTGCACTAATTTCTGTGTTTATCAGCCTCTAACCTTTGATATATCAAGGTTTTAGGTTTATTCAGCAAACCCTAGATAGTAATTTTTATTAAGGTTTTAATAGCGAGATGAACCAAAACCTGCGGGGGGAAATGAAACCCAAGGTGGTGATGCGGGTGAGATCCCAAGCGTAAGGTTTTTGGCGGGTTTTGGCTTTTGATCAATATACTGGTAAGGGTTGGAAAATTTCTCGTAATGATGATGTGACTACTTTAAGACGTTCATCTTAGTCCTACAAAATAGACTTGGATCTACCATTAATCAAAACTCCTACTAGAGAAGTTGTACAAACTTATAATGTGGTATCAGATTTACCTAATTTGATACCTGCTTTGTCTAATCCCAAGGAAATCTATTTTCCTGGTCTTGTGATCGCTGTGGATCAGGAAGGGGGTTTGCGATCGCCTGTACAATTATCGGAAGGTATGACTTATACTGTACTTTCTGAAGTTCCATACCGCGATCGCACTTTGTTGGGTAAGGCTGATACTAAATACCCCAAGGAAATTAAGGATTATTATCTACAAATACCGTTAGCGTATTGCGTCAATTTTGGAACTGGATAGCTGGTTGGTTGCCTTCACCGGTTACTGGTTTGTTAAATGGTTTATTTGGTACATTATTTAGATGGTTGTTTAGAGCGATCGCTTGGTTTTTCTCTTTATTCTCTCAAGGTTGGTTAAAAATTTTCACTGGTTTAATCGTAGGAACAATTACAGCTTTTTTTGGGTGGTTAGGTTGGGTACAGTGGAAAAAATGGCTGAATCGTAAGTGGTTGAAGAAGTTACCGCCTATGGAAAGGCTGTATCAACAAATGTTGCAAATGTGGGCTTGTTGGAGAGCGATAAGCTGTTGTGCATTTAATTTGTATAAATGATACAGGCAAGATGCCTGTGCCACAAGAGTTCAGAAATTTATGATTATACAATTTAGCTGCATCACAGCTTAACGAACCGCTGCTGCAAGCAGTTCGCTTACTAGGGAATATAAAGTTTTGTAAAGAATGGAAATTTTTGCGTAAAACTTTCAGACAGGGGAAGATACGAGAATAGATATATTCACGGGAGAGTGCGGAGTGCGAGATGACAAATGATTTTCTAGGAAGAGACGACGACGCGCTCAACCAAGAACTACAACAGCTAGTTAATGAAGCCAAGCGATATCCGGCTGACAGTAAAAGTCCCACGGACAGAGCAAAAAGACGCATAGCTTTAAATAAGCTGATTAATGCTATTCGCGGTTCTGGGAAATTGAGCAAGCAAGTTCAGTGGTGGGAATCACCAAACTATGAAGATTATTATCATGAAGCATTACAACTTACATTCATAGAAATTTGTCAAAAAATTGAACAATATAATCCTCAATATCCAGTGATGACATGGGTAAATATAATTTTTTCCCGGCGAATTTCTGATGTGGGTAAAAAAGACCAAAAAAGAGGGATTACTCAACTTCCTAAGCATCAAAAAGTGACTCAAGTGCTGTCTTTAGATGAAATCAACAAAGATTTCCCAGTAGATAATGAAATATCTGAGCAACAACAGTTAAAGGAAATTATTGAGAATGATCCAGAGAATGTTTTAAAAAATGACTGTATTAAGGATCATCCCCAAGCTAATTTGCAAGCTATTCTGCTGTTGGTTTTAAATGGTAAGCAATGGCAAGAAATTTCTGAGGAATTAAAAGTACCACTTTCAACAGCTTCTAGTTTCTACCAGCGACGGATGCGCAAAATTATTACTTATTTAAAGAAATATATATAGAAACTGCATTAACTGACTATAAAAATTTTGGAGATTGCCTCATGAATAGCATCACAGAACAACTAACTTTTAGCGTATCTCTCTCTACAGAAGCTCATGGAATAGCTCAAGAATATAGCCAAAGTATTTCTAATCCTGATCAGCGGCAACAAGTTTATCTTAATACTTTAGCTGTGTATGCTGTAGATAATTATCTCCAGTGTATGGGATTTGAAACTGATTGCCAAGGAAGTGATAGTCATGACTTTTTAGTAATTCAATTGATGAATGTAGCTGATTTAAAAGTAAAAAATTTAGGTAAATTAGAATGTCGTCCAGTTTTACCAAAAGCAGAAGTATGTGAAATTCCGCCGGAGGTTTGGGAGGATAGAGTGGGTTATGTGGCTGTGCAGTTCAATTCTGATTTAAAAGAGGCGAAAATTTTAGGTTTTACACCTCAAGCTGAAGCGGAAGTTCCTCTGAATCAGTTGCAATCTTTGGAGAATTTTTTACTTTATCTGAGTGAATTAGAAATAGATAAATCTCCACAATATGAAGATTTATCTATTCTGGTAAAAATTGGACAATGGTTAGATGGATTTGTAGATGCAAGTTGGCAAACTATTGAGAATTTATTAAATCCGCAACAATTAGGATTAGCTTTTAAGAGTGCTGTGAGTATGACGCGGGGACAAAAAATTGATTTGGGAATGCACCTTGAGCAAATTTCTGTGGCATTAGTAGTAAAAATTGCTGCTGGTTCTGGTCTAGAAGTAGATATTTTAACTCAAGTATATCCGGTGGGAAATCATCTGTTACCTGAAGGAGTAAAATTAAATATTATTGATAATTTGGGAGAAAATGTTTTAGAGGTTATCTCAAGAGATGAAGATAACTGGATTCAATTGGAGTTTAGTGCAGAGTTGGGGGAAAAGTTTCAGATTATGGTGGCTTATGGGGAGTCGCAGCAAACTAAAATGTTTGAGGTTTAAGACAATACTGTCTCAGTAAACTGTTGGACATTTAACTTGCATATTCCTGACAACTAAAACTCTTGTGGAACAGGCATCCTGCCTGTAATAATCATGCAAATTAAATGTTTATCAGCTTATTTACAGCAGTTTTCATGTCTTTAGACCACAGTAAGGGCGAAGCATTCGGACAATTAATTATCGGTTTTTACCTAGGGGTTGCTGAGAAAGTTTTTCCGTGAGGGCATAGGAGTCAGGAGTCAGGAGTCAGGAGTCAGGAGAAGATTTGAAAATTTCTTTGCCATCTCTTGAAATCCCAAAAAATGCACACTTTTTCCGGTATA
>NZ_JACJPT010000214.1:0-3317 GCF_014696195.1 Sphaerospermopsis sp. FACHB-1094
TGGAACAGGCATCTTGCCTGTTAAACAAGAGTTCAAAATATTAGACCTCTCCGAAAAAGATGTAGGGACAATTCATGAATTGTCCCTACGAATGGGTTTCAGGTTACGCTTATGTAATTTTCGGAGAAGTCTAATGTGTTAACCGGCGCTGGCGTTAACTGTATTAACTGTATTAGCTGCTTCCATCGCTTTTTTAGATGCTTCCGTCGCCCCCATGCGAATCTCAGAAGTGAAAGAAGCCATACTAAAACCACCAAACCGCTTGAGGACACTTACCCGCATCCGCAGATTAGGACTAGCAAACCACAGTCTTTCCTCAGACCACATGGTTTCATACTCAGTAATTAAAGTTAAAGCACCATCTTCACCCATTTTGTAAGTTCCTGCTACGGGTGCTTTTTCTGCATAACCCATTTCTCGCAGTAACTTACCTTCTCCGGGTTTATCTGCATCAGGTACGGTAACTAAAACCGTAGAACCTTCGTGTTTTTCTTCATCCCATTCCATTGTTCCCTTCCAGGTAACTCTTGCACCACAGGAAGCTGTACTGGGATGAACTTCATACTGTTCACACAGTTTGATCACCTCTGGATGATCTGCGGACAGCATTTCAATCACGATGTCTGATTTACCATCTTCCGATTGCTTAAAGGCCAAATGGTGACTTGTACGGTGAGAGAACCATTTCCCAGCACTTAATTCAAAAAACTCTTCAATATTCATGAATCAAATTATCCTGGCGCAAAATACAAAGTAAGTAAGGAGTCAGGAGTCAGGAGTCAGGAGTCAGGAGGAGGCAGTGCAGTCTTGGGGTTTACCCAAGTGGAGCAACTGCCGTTCAGGAGTCAGAATGTTTAAGAAATTTGTTGGTTATCAAATAGGTATTTTGGGCGTAAGCCTCAAAAGCTGACTGCTGACGACTGATAGCTGAATGCTTACCACTTTTATTATTAAACGTTAACAGGAAGCGTTGCCTAAACTTGATTTTCTATTTCTTGGAGTCTCTTGAGAGAAATCGTCGCAGCTTGGGCAACATGAGGATGACTATCTTTTTCTAAGTATTTCAAGGCTGAAACACTCTTGGGAGTAGGGAGATTACCCAAAGCTTCTGCTAGACGCTGCCGTACTAACCAATCTTCGGCTTGGGCAAAGCGCAGGATGTGATCTACAGATTCTATATCCCGTATTTCTCCCAAGGCTGAAATAGCAGCTTGTTGGATAACTACTTCTTGGCTATTCAGTGCTTGAATTAAAATATCATGGGCGCGGGAGTCTTTGATATTACCTAACGCTACAGCGGCACTAAATCTAACTAACCAATCTGTATCTTCATAAAATGCCCGTGATAGTGCTTCCAATGCTCTGTTATCACCCAAATAACCCAAAGCACCGGCAGCGTCAGCACGGATACCATAATCTGGGTCAGTTTCCAAAATTCGCACCAGAATAGGATAACATTCTGGGGTTTGTTTGATACCTAAAGCAAATACAGCCATTGAGCGCAGTTGCAGAGATTCATCATCCAATACTTTTTTAATCAAAGGTACAGCATCTTCTGAGGGAATATCGCGGAGGTTGGCAAGGGCTACCATGCGATCGCGCAAATTTGGACTTTCTAACTGAGTAGAAATTATCTCTAAGTTGGGAGCAGTCATTTATATGAAATCACTATCTTTACCTATCTTTACTTTAACTTAATCAACCAAATCTACCCCAAGTCTTATGTTTGTCTACAAAAATAGCCGTTATATGTAACATATAAACTGTATCTTAGGTATGAAGAGAATACTGAAGGCTAAACGTAGGGTTATAAGGAACGACTGTTGGAAACAGCGTTTAACCTTCAGGAGAAAAACAATGGTTCAACTCAGCGAACGTCCTGGCGTAAAAAAAATCTCTAGCTCACAAGATAAATTCATTTACGAAATTGGTGCGATGTATGATGCTGAACATCGCTTTTTAGAAGCTCAACAGATGATGTGGCAATGTTGTCAAAACAATCAATTGAAGTCTTTAATTGAGACACACATCCGCGAAACTGAGCAACAAATTAGAAATTTAGAGCAGGTTTTCACCACTCTGGGACAACAACCACAACGAGTTACTTGTGATGCTGCTGCTGGTGTGATCAGTGACGGTCAAAAATTCATGCTTTTGGCTGCTGACAGTCCAAAAATTCTCGAACAGGGAATAGCAGGTGGACAGTTAGTAGTAGAACATTTGGAAATTGCTTGTTATCGGTGCTTGATCAAAGGTGCTGAACAGATGGGACAAAACCAAGTGGTACAGTTGCTACAACAGAATTTGCAGCAAGAAGAACAAACAGCGCAAAAACTAGAGCAGTTACTACCACAGTTACTTCAACAAGCTCAGTCTGGTGACGGAAAAACTACGGCTAAATCTCGCTAATTTACCAATTGACAATTGATAATTGATAATTGATAATTGATCCATTCTTCAAGTCTCCCTTTCTTCAGCGGAAAAAGATCAAAGTTTTCCATTGGACAAGTCAATCTTTTTTCTTTCAAGGATAGGTAATTTTCAATTGCACATTATTAATTGTCAGTTTTTGCAAGCGGTTAGCGTTGAAATAAGCTAATTAATTTGTAGGGACGTTCCAGGTAGCGTCTCTACATTTTTTATTAATTGGGGTTTGCTGAGAAAGTCTTTCCGTGAGGGCATAGGAGTCAGGAGTCAGGAGTCAGGAGTCAGGAGGAGATTTGAAAATTTCTTTGCCATCTCTTGAAATCCCAAAAAATGCACACTTTTTCCGGTATACCCTTCAAAACCCTTGCACTAATTTCTGTGTTTATCAGCCTCTAACCTTTGATATATCAAGGTTTTAGGTTTATTCAGCAAACCCTAATTGGGAATTGGGGAGAAAAATTTTAGATTTTAGATTTTAGATTTTAGATTTTAGATTTTAGATTTTAGATTTTAGATTTTAGATTTTAGATTGGAGTTGAGAAAAACAATCCAAAATCCTTGCAGCCAAAATTCAAAATAAATAACTCTTGACTTCTGACTTCTTTAAGGGCGTTCGCGAAGCGTGCTGGAAGCATCAGCATTCGGGCGACCAATTATCAATTTTATCAACAGGCTATTTTCCTCTAAGAGCGAAGCATTCGGGCGATAAATTATCAATTTTATCAACAGGTGATTTTCCTATAAGGGCGAAGCATTCGGGCGATAAATTATCAATTTTATCAACAGGCTATTTTCCTGTAAGGGCGAAGCATTCGGGCGATAAATTATCAATTTTATCAACAGGTGATTTTCCTGTAAGGGCGAAGCATTCGGGCGATAAATTATCAATT
>NZ_JACJPT010000215.1:0-2880 GCF_014696195.1 Sphaerospermopsis sp. FACHB-1094
TCACCAGTCACCAGTCCCCAGTCACCAGTCCCCAGTCCCCAGTCACCAGTCACCAGTCCCCAGTCCCCAGTCCCCAGTCACCAGTCACCAGTCACCAGTCCCCAATCACCAATCACCAATCACCAATCACCAATCACCAATCACCAATCACCAATCACCAATCACCAATCACCGAAATGGAGGAGAATAGAGTAAACCTCCTTTGGTGTAAAGTTGATTTTGACCACGGGGAAGATTGAGTTTTGTGTTTGTACCCAGGTTGCGATCATAAATTTCGCCATAGTTACCAACGTGCTTAACTATTCTGGCTGCAAAATCATTAGTTAAACCAATTCCTTCACCTAAATTTCCTTCTGTTCCTAAAAAACGCCTAATTTCTGGATCATTGCTATTAGCAAATTGTCCTATATTTTGGGAATTAATTCCTAATTCTTCGGCTTTTATTAAACTATAAACTACCCATTTAACTACATTATTCCATTGGGGATCACCTTGAGCAACTGCTGGCGCTAAAGGTTCAGAAGATAGCAAATCATCGAGAATGATATTATCATCAGGTTTGGGTAAAGTTGTGCGTCGAGAAACCAAAGCTGAACGATCCGCAGTCACTCCATCACAACGCCCTTCTGCATAAGTGGCAAAAGTAATATTAATATCTTCAAAAACAACGGGTTTATAACTAATGCTTCGTTTTCGCATTTGATCCGCTAAATTTTGTTCAGTAGTTGTACCAGTTTGGGCGCAAATTGCTTTATCTTTTAAATCTGCTAAAGACTTGATACCGCTATTTTTGCGAACCATAATAGCTTGACCATCGTAAAAAACCACAGGGGCAAAATTTAAACCCACTGAAGTATCACGGCTTAACGTCCAGCTAGTATTGCGGCTTAATAAATCTACTTCACCAGTTTGCAAAGCTGTAAATCTTTCTTTAGCATTTAAGTTACGATATTCTACAGCATCAGGATTGTCAAACAAAGCCGCAGCTACAGCGCGACAAATATCCACATCAATCCCATTATATTGACCCTCAGTTCCCACAAAACTAAAACCCGGTAACTCACCACTAACACCACAAATTAGCTGTCCACTGGTTTTAACTTTACCAGCAATATTGCGAGTTACTTGTTGTACAGTGTTAGTGGCTGTATTTTCCGTTGTACCTGAATCACCCTCACAACCAGCAATAGTAAAAATGAAAGGAGCGATCGCCAGCAAAAAAGCTAATTTACGTACAAGCATAACTTAAAATAAATAAATGTGTTTACAGCAGATTGCATATCAATAAGGTACAAAATCTCAATTGAACCTACTAACTCCTAGACAGAAACAGAGTTTTACTCCTGACTTTTTGATCTCCTGACTCCTTGATCTCCTGCTGTAATAAGAATGTATCTACCAAAGAATAGAATACACCTTGAGGACAACTCACTACACAAGTAAATTCAATGCCCATAGCAGGTTAAACTAGGTGTGGTGACAGTCGCTCCACCGTTCCTTATGAGGCTTTTATGGGAGCTAATCTGAAACAAATAGCCAATTACTTAGATAACCTTGGCTGGGAATACCGCTTTGATGAAGCAGAAGACAGAATTATCACAGGTGTAGAAGCTGATCATCTAGACGATTTTCTCATAGTCGTGCAGTTGGATGAAGACGGAAAATTTTTCCGAGTTTTTGCCCCTCAAGTTTTAGCAGGAGTCAAAGAACATCCTTATAAAGCTTCTATTCTCCAGACAATGCTGGCCATTTCTTGGGAAACCAAAATGCTGCAATGGGAATATGATCCCTCCGATGGCGAAATCCGTGCCATTATAGAATTTCCCCTAGAAGACTCCATACTCACCGAAAGACAATTTCACCGTTGCCTAAGCGGGTTAATTCAAGTTGTTGATAGCATCGCCTTACCGCGACTCAAACAAGTGATGGCCACAGGTGAAGATCCAGGTAATATAGAACTAGGGGAAAGACTGTTACTCAGTATTCAGGAAGAAGCCCCAGGACTACTGGATCTATTAGAAAAAGCAATGGAAGCTCGGAAAAAGCGGGGAAGTTTTCCCAATGAGTGAAGCGGATCATTGCTGAAATAGCTATCACAGGCTTCGCCTTGAAAGTGAGAGTGTCAAACTCCAAAGTGATAACCTAACTAATATACAGAAATTTTTTAGGGCTGGATTTTTATGACATCCTATACAACCTCCTCAGCTAAAGCGGAAATGAGTGAACTTCGGCGGTTAAAAAGCTTGCTACCACCAGAATTACAAAGCTGGGTGACAGTGGAAGGAACAACCGAAGTAAGTCCACCCCTGATCCGTTGCGAAGAAATTGGTAAAGATCAAGTAGAAATTCAAATCGACTTGGTAAAATGGGATGCTTTAGCAATGGATCAGCGTAATCTTCTGTTTTGGCATGAAGTTGCTCGTATCCAAAATGACACCATTCCTAAAGATGGTTGGGAAATGGCCGCACTGGCTATTGGTTTAGGTGGTGCTGTAGGTGAATTATGGGTACAGGATGGCTTACTGCTAGTGTTAGCGTTGGCGCTTTGTGGTGTTTCCGGTTGGCGACTCTATCAAAAAAATAATGGGGAAAAGCAAATAAAAGAATTAATTGATGCTGACGAAAAAGCGATCGCCCTGGCCACCCGTTTTGGTTATAGTCTCCCCAACGCCTACAAGAGTTTAGGTAGTGCCTTAAAAACCTTAATTGACACCACCCCCGGTAAGCGTCAGCGTTCCCGCTATGAAGCCAGACTTTCCGCCCTCAAACGCAGCGCCAACAAAGCAAAAGCCAAATCTAGACCTATGGACGACGCAGGACTGTAGGAAGCAGGGAGCAGGGAGCAGGGAGCAGGGAGCAGGGAGCAGGGAGCAGGGAGCA
>NZ_JACJPT010000216.1:0-2708 GCF_014696195.1 Sphaerospermopsis sp. FACHB-1094
GGGACTGGTGACTGGGGACTGGGGACTGGTGACTGGTGACTGGGGACTGGTGACTGGGGACTGGTGACTGGGGACTGGGTAATCAATTTTATTTTCCCAATTACCAATTACCAATTACCAATTACCAATTACCAATTACCAATTACCAATTACCAATTACCAATTACCAATTACCAATTACCAATTACCAATTCCCTTTTAATTGTTTATTTTTCTACTGGTTGTTGACTAGAAAACACTGGGGCAATGGCACTTAATTTTAACTCTGGATGGTCGCCCTGTAATTGTTGACAATTCCATTCATTACGGAATAATAAAACTGGTCTTCCCATACTATCTTTGACTGTCGTAGTGTTAAATACACGCCCCACTTTTTCCAAAGCTTCCCAACCACCTTCAACCCAGCGAGCCACACTATATGGTAATAAATCAAGAATAGTTTCTACACCATATTCATTTTGTAAACGGAACTGCACAACTTCAAATTGCAACTGACCAACTGCTGCCAAAATTGGATCGCGTTTAGCTTCATCAGTCGAGTACATAATTTGTACAGCACCTTCTTCTCTTAGTTCAGAAACACCTTTTTGAAATTGCTTAAATTTTGAGGGGTTGGGGTTTCTTAAAGTCGCAAACAGTTCTGGTGAAAAATAAGGAATTCCCTCATATTCCAGTTTTTGTCCTGTGTAAATTGTGTCACCAATGGCAAAAACGCCAGGGTTATTTAAACCTATTACATCCCCAGCATAAGCGACATCAATAGACTCTCTCTCTTGGGCAAAAAGTTTTTGCGGTCGAGACAGACGGACAGCCTTACCTGTGCGGGCGTGGTTCACTGTCATATCTTTTTCAAACTTACCTGTGCAGACCCGGACAAAAGCAACTCTATCTCTATGTTTGGGATCCATGTTAGCTTGGAGTTTGAAGACAAATCCTGTAAACTCTGGGTAAGTTGGGGGAATTTCGCCAGCGGTGCTGTGATGTGTACCGGGTTTGAGGGCGTAGTCCAAGAAGTATTTGAGGAATAACTCGACCCCAAAGTTAGTCATGGCGCTCCCAAAAAACACCGGAGTCATTTTTCCTTGATGCACTAAATCTAAATCTAGTTCCCCACCGGCTCCTTCTAATAGTTCTAACTCATCTTTAAGTTGATGGTAAAGTTCTTGTTCTAAAAGTTGTTCAATCCTGCTATCACCTAAATCAACTATAGTATCACGGGCTTCTTTACTACCGTGGGCGCTACGTTCAAATAAATGGATTTGCTTTTGGTGGCGATCAAATACGCCTTTAAAGCGATCGCCCATTCCTATCGGCCAGTTTACCGAGTATGTTTGTAATCCCAATTCTTGCTCAATCTCATCCAAAAGTTCTAAAGGTTCTCTTCCCGGACGGTCGAGTTTATTCACAAAGGTGAAAATGGGAATACCCCTCATTTTACACACTTCAAACAGTTTCCGGGTTTGGGGTTCTAACCCTTTAGCCGCATCAATCAGCATCACCGCGTTATCGGCTGCTGCTAAAGTTCTATAAGTGTCCTCACTAAAATCTTGGTGTCCAGGGGTATCAAGTAAATTAATTTGACAATTGTTATAGACAAATTGTAAAACAGTAGAGGTAATAGAAATACCCCGTTGTTGTTCCATTGCCATCCAGTCAGAAGTGACTTTGCGCTGGTCTCTTCGAGCTTTTACCGCTCCTGCTTCATGGATAGCACCCCCGTATAATAATAATTTTTCAGTTAACGTAGTTTTACCAGCATCAGGGTGAGAAATAATCGCAAAATTGCGACGTTGTTCCACCGCTTCACCTAGTTCTTCAATCAGTTCAGTAGCCATAATTTGTAATTTGTTTTTTACCTTACTTAATTAAATGTAATCTTTTTCAGGACTAAGGAAACATATTTGTCTATTCTATTCATTTTCACCTGTGAATCAATCAATTTTAATTCAGCTAATTCAAAAATTCATGGGTGAGGTAGTTGACAAATTGGGTAGTTTTCATTATGATTTTGTTATACTGGAAATCCGTGGGCGCATATAGGGTCTTGTTTGAGATTGATAAGATTGTCAGAATCAGGATATCCAGGATTTAAGGATTTACAGGATGTGCGTTTGTAATATTCTATAATATCTGTACTAAGCTGTTGTGCATTTAATTTGTATAAGTGGAACAGGCATCTTGCCTGTTAAACAAGAGTTCAGAACATTAGGATTATACAATTTAGCTGTGTAACAGCTTATCAGCATCTGGATGGGGAGATTTTGAGTAGAATAGACTGGTAAAGTTGTAAAGGAAATTCTATTATGTCATCTCCAGCAATTACCACTGTCATCAAAATGATGGAATCTTTATCTGAAGATGTACAAGACAGAGTTGCAGAACATTTGAGAGAATATTTAGCAGATTTACAAGATGAATTAAAATGGGATAATTCATTTAAAAAAAGTCAACAAAAATTAATTGCATCTGCTCAACGTGCTAAAAGAGAAATTGCAGAAGGATTAGCTAAACCAATAGACCTCTCCAAAATAGAATGTATTGATTTTTAATATATTGTAGGGGCGAAGCATTTGGGCGATAATTTGACGGAAAAATCAGACATCTAGATAGGGGTTGCTGAGAAAGTCTTTCCGTGAGGGCATAGGAGTCAGGAGTCAGGAGTCAGGAGTCAGGAGAAGATTTGAAAATTTCTTTGCCATCTCTTGAAA
>NZ_JACJPT010000217.1:0-2604 GCF_014696195.1 Sphaerospermopsis sp. FACHB-1094
TGAAATAGAAAATCCTGGAGGTCGATGGTAAACAGTTTGACCGTGAGAACCGATAAGGGTGGCAGGGGGATAACCGACTTGAATATTTTGGGCTGCTTGGGCAAAAACAAGAGCGATCGCATCATCTATGGCTGCCAGTTCTGCCATTGAGATAGGCGCACCACCACAGATCGCCAATATTTTTTCTCGTAGTGCAGCAGGGTAAGGATAGGTTTTCCCGGCTAATAATTCAACTTTCAGATCCAAATCTGTACCAACAATTTCTACCAAGGCAGCATCTATCCCATCCACAGATGTGCCACTCATTAAACCTATAACACGAGTCGGGTGCATTGACAGAGATTCTGGTGTGATTTTCAAAGGTAGTTTAACTTAAATGTTACCTTGATGAAAACCATTTATACAATCGTGAATCTGTTAATTCCTGATTTAACAAATATTCTGACTCCTGACACCTGACTTTTAAATTTCTAATTTTTCCCAGTGGCAATAATATGTAAATCAATATTTTTTAGCAAACCCACCAATTTTTGAATTAAAGAACCTTTCAGCAGAATTTCCCAACGAGAACGCCTACTCGCACCAATAACTATCTGAGTAATACCATATTTTTCTGCGACTTCTACAATTGCCTTAGCAATATTACTATTACTTACCCGAATAAAAATTCCATTAAATTCTTTACATAAATTTTCACAAATATCAACGTGTAGGCTTTCTTCTTTAGTTAGAAAATGATCAGGATTAGCCACAAATAAAACATACAAAGGAGCATTTATATAACCAGCTAATCTTGCGCCCCGACGTAAAAGTTGTACAGAATTAGGGTAAGTAGATACACAAACTAAAACTCTTTCGTGAACACTAAAACTTTGACTTTTCTGTATACAAGCAATGGCATCTTCTTCTACACTATCAGCAACTTCCCGTAAAGCTAATTCTCGTAAAGCGATTAAATTACGTCTTTGAAAAAAGTTATCTAAAGCTGATTTAATTTGATCATGGGCATATATTTTGCCTTCTAATAACCTTTCTTCCAAAGTTTCTGGTGTTACATCTACAACAACTACCTCATCCGCCACTTCTAAAAGTTTATCGGGGACTCGCTCACGCACAACTACACCCGTAATTCTTGCTACTATATCATTAAGACTTTCCAGGTGTTGAACATTCATAGTTGAGTAGACATCAATACCTGCTGCCAAAACAACTTCCACATCTTCATAACGTTTTTCTTGTGGTGAACCAGGAACATTAGTATGGGCAAGTTCATCGACTAATACTAATTGAGGACAACGGTTAATAATTGCCTGAGTATCTATTTCTGGTAACATTAAATCACCAAGAGACCATAATTTTGGCGGTATGATTTCTAAACCTTCAGCTTTTTCTGCCGTTTCTTTTCTACCATGAGTTTCTAACAGTCCGATAACAACATCAATACCTTCCTGTTTGAGTGCGTGTCCCTCTTCCAACATTCGATAGGTTTTACCTACCCCTGGAGCCATGCCAATAAAGATTTTGTGTTTTCCTCGTCCTTGGAAATACATAGAATCAGTGTCAATTGATTATTAATTTTGCTGACGGTTAATTTCTTGCAAATCTAGAGCATAATTTAAACGCAAAACATTAACTCCTGGTTCACCAAAAATACCTAAAAATCTGCCATCAGTATACTTATTAATTAAAGGGATAATTTCATCTTCTTTAATACCCCGTGCTTGTGCAACTCTGGCTAACTGCTGACGTGTTGCCTTCAAAGAAATATGAGGATCTAAACCAGAACCAGAAGAGTAAATTAAATCAGCCGCAGGTTGTATATTTTCATCTTGAAACTGAGTTGCTTCTTCAATAATTCTCTTAGTTAGTTCTGAATTACTAGGAGCAAGATTACTACCCCCTGAGATACCAGTTGGTCTAGCTATTCTACCTTGGCTATATCTCACAGCACTGGGACGACTCTGAAAATATTTATCTGATGTGAAAATTTGACCAAGTAAAGAGGAACCTATTGGTTCAGCGTTTATATTTAAGACAATGCTGCCATTAGCTGAAGAAGGGAAGGCGAACTGACCAACGCCTAATATTGCTACAGGATAAATAATTGCTGTTAACAACCAAAGTAATAAAATCATCCGCATAGCGCGGATAGTTTCTCGAATAAACACCATAATTGGATCTTAGATTTTAGATTTTAGATTTGGGATTTTGAACTTGGTACTTGGTAGTTGGTAATTGGTAGTTGGAAAAAATAAAATTGATTACCCAGTCGCCAGTCACCAATCACCAGTCACCAGTCCCCGATTAAGCTAAACCTGCAACTGTAATTAGCATATCTATGAATTTAATAGCAATAAATGGAGCAATTACACCACCTAAGCCATAAATAAAAATATTGCGTTGCAGAAGTTGATTGGCTGTTAAAGGCCGAAATTTGACACCCTTCAATGCTAAAGGAATCAAAATCGGAATAATCAAAGCATTATAAATCAGTGCCGATAATACAGCCGAATTCACACTGGTTAACTTCATAATATTCAAGCCTTGTAAATTAGCAGATGCAAAAATTACTGGTATAATGGCAAAATATTTAGCAATGTCATT
>NZ_JACJPT010000218.1:0-2388 GCF_014696195.1 Sphaerospermopsis sp. FACHB-1094
TTTCAAGAGATGGCAAAGAAATTTTCCAATCTCCTCCTGACTCCTGACTCCTGACTCCTGACTCCTATGCCCTCACGGAAAGACTTTCTCAGCAACCCCTAAATAAGTAAAGCTTACATGATTAAATACAGGTTTTATTTTGTACTGAATACACCGATATACGATATATAATACAAAAGTTTAAGTATTACAACTATTTACGCTTAAAAGCATCCATTACTCAACCCAAAAAATTATTATGTCTATTTTTGTGCAAACCCTGAAACAGCAAGGTCTTTTTGAACAAGTGTGGATTAGATTCTCTAGCTGTAGTTAATAATATCCGCCCTTATCTCAACAAATAAATTTAAATTCGTAGTGAGGACTTTAGTCCTCATGCTCCTAGCTTTGAGCGATAAATCGCTCACTACGAACCGCACTCCAGCATAATGTAATCAAAATCATGTAACACTAATAACTGCTTTTGCAACAGGTAAAAAACCTTCACTTTCTCTATAGGTTGCGCTGTTAGATGATCAAAAGGTTTTATTGATTATGTGTATATGTTGCAGAAAATATACATAAATTACTCAAATTCAGGCGGCCATAGTTCTGATACAGCCAATTCCCAACCAGGAAGTAATTCTGGTATAGTCAGAATATCCCCATTTTCCAATACCATTGTTGCTTGATTAAATCGGTAAACTGTTACAGTCAACTTATCAGGGTCAATTAAAATACCCACTGTAGCACCCAGTTGTAAAAATAACTGTATTTTCTCTTCTAAAGGTTTAATTCTGTCTGATTTAGACTTGATTTCTACTACTAAATCAGGTACTAAGTCTAAAAAGTCCCGTTTACTTTTTTTCAATCTTTCCGCTTTCACAAAAGATACATCTGGTGCGCGGAGGTTTCTTTTTTCTGAGTTATTATCTATACTTGGCAAAATAAAACCAGCACTAGAACCTGTGACTCTTCCCAGTTTACGAGATAGCACCCACATATTCAAAAAGGTCAGTAACCGACCTCCTATTTCTTCAGACTCGTAATCTGATGGACCCATAATTACTATATTCCCCTCTACCAACTCCATTTGCCATTCTGGATGTTCGGTTTGTAACTGTTCTAAATCAGCAATAGTCAGAGACATAATACACCAGAA
The DNA here is from genome assembly GCF_014696195.1 of Sphaerospermopsis sp. FACHB-1094. Lineage (NCBI taxonomy): Bacteria > Bacillati > Cyanobacteriota > Cyanophyceae > Nostocales > Aphanizomenonaceae > Sphaerospermopsis > Sphaerospermopsis sp. FACHB-1094. Next base: position 1,142 of record NZ_JACJPT010000218.1, read on the forward strand.
AACTCTTCTTTATTTATAGCAGAAGTCAGTAGAGGTAAAGCATCGCTCAACCCTTACATAATACAAAACCTAAACTTCCTGTTGACATCTGCCAATTAAATCTGTATCTTCAAAGTATATACATTCAGTCCAGTTGTTTAAAGGCGGAACTTTAACAGTCGATATAGAGTATGACTACAATTGTCGCCAAATGGGGAAACAGTTTAGCTATTCGCATTCCCAAATCTATAGCTGAACAAGTGCAATTAACCGAAGGAGTAGCAATAAACTTGACTCTGGAAGGTAACAGTATTGTGATTACACCACAAAAGAGAAAAAAATATACACTTGATGAGTTGCTGGAGGGTATGACTCCTGATAAATTTCATCCTGAATTTGAAACTGGAAACGCTGTGGGGAATGAAGATTGGTAGTTTCTTATTTTCCCAACAGAGGAGATATTATTAAACTAGAATTTGGCAATAAGCAGCGGTTGACTGCTGATTCTATTAGGCGTGCATTGACTCTACAAGCATCAGGAATGTCTTTTGATGATATTGCTAACATCTTAAATGAGGAAATACAACAACAAGGACGTGAACAAATTGGTTATCGTCCAGTTTTGGTGATATCTCCAATTAAATATAATCAAATGGCTTCTTTAATTCTAGCTTGTCCCATAACTAGCAACCGAAAAGGGCTGAGTTTTGAAGTTCCACTGGTTGAGGGAATGCAAACAAAAGGAGTCGTTTTAGCTGACCAAATTAAAACATTAGATTGGAGAGCTAGAAAAGTCAAATTTGTAGAAAGTGTGCCACAGGATTTAATAGAAGAAGTACAAGCTAGGCTGGAAACTTTAATTTTATAGTGTAATTTTATAGTTTGAACCATCAGACCCCCGACTTCTTTTTTGATCTTGTCTACAAATTAGGACTTACGCAAGATTGAACTCAAAACTTGATTCTTGTTTAGGGGTAATTCATGAATTACCCCTACTTCCGTTCTATGCTGCGTAAGTCCTGAAATCATAAATTAGGGGTTGCTGAGAAAGTCTTTTCATGAGGGCATAGGAGTCAGGAGTCGTAGGGGCGAAGTAGGGGCGAAGCATTCGGAAAATAACCTGTGATAAAAATTGATAATTTATCGCCCGAATGCTTCGCCCTTACAGGAAAATAACCTGTGATAAAAATTGATAATTTATCGCCCGAATGCTTCGCCCTTACAGGAAAATAACCTGTGATAAAAATTGATAATTTATCGCCCGAATG
>NZ_JACJPT010000219.1:0-1876 GCF_014696195.1 Sphaerospermopsis sp. FACHB-1094
GGGGTAACTTGTTTGCATTTATTAACAGGAGTTAGTCCCTTTGATTTATATAGTCCGATGGAAGGGGAATGGGTATGGAGAGATTTTTTAAATGGGAATGTGGTAAGTGATGAATTAGGAAAGATTTTGGAAAAATTAGCAAGTCCTATTGCTAAATATCGTTATCAATCTGTTAAAGAAGTGATGCAGGATATCAATCCTATAAATCAACAAAATACTTCACAAATACCTATTAACCAAACATCTGTTAATATTTCTTCTCCATCTGTACCTAGTCGATATCAAAAACTAGAACAATTATTATCTACAGGTCAATGGAAAGAAGCAGATGAGGAAACAGCGCGGGTAATGTTAGCAGTAGCAAACCGGGAAAAAGAAGGTTTTTTAGATGCTCCAAGTATTGATAATTTTCCCTGTAATGACCTGTACACTATTGACAAATTATGGATCAAATATAGTAAGGATCGCTTTGGATTTTCTGTACAGAAACGGATTTATCAAAGTTTGGGGGGAACTAGAAAATATGATGAGAAAATTTGGATAGCCTTTGGTGATAGACTAGGATGGAGAAAGTTAGAAAAATGGAAGTATTACAGCGAAATTACTTTTGATATAAAAGCTCCCGAAGGACATCTACCGTGTCCAAGGATAGTCGGGAAATGGTATGTAGATTTAGATGAGAAGTTCTTCTCTCGCGTTGAGACTTGTGGACTGTAAAATTTAAAAATTACAGAAAAATATTAAGTCAGAATCAGGATAACCAGGATTAAAGGATGTACAGGATATTACCGTTAACCTACTAAAAAATAACAGAAAATTCTCTCTGCGTCCTCTGCGTCTCTGCGGTTCGTTCCTTCATAAACTTGTGCGTAAAACCTAGATCAAAAAAGCGATCGCCCTCATCACCCAAAACCTAAAAACCCAAACATTGACAACACAATGCAACTGCATTACTCTAAAAATAGAGTATAAACCTCAAAATTGTTATGGTTGTCAAACCCACACCATCCTCAGAGTCCACCCTAACAGACAGATATCAAACCACAATACCCGAACCCGTGCGTAAAGCTCTAGGCTTGGGTAAACGTGATAAAATTCGTTATGTGATTCAACCCGACGGTAAAGTAATTATTTCTCGCGTTGATCAAAAAGAAGAAGATCCAACATTGGGGGAATTTTTAAACTTTATTGCCCAGGATATACAAAAAAATCCTCAGCATTTACAATTAATTAAACCAGAATTAGTAACCCGTATTCAATCCTTAGTTGCTGATGTAGAAATTGATCTGGATACACCACTATCAGACGAGGATGAGTAAAATTGTCTGAAGATCAACCCTTAATACAACCCTTAATAATTAATGGATGGACTATATTTGCTCATCCCTTGTTTTTAGAACAGTTAGAAGCACTGATCACACAAGTAGAAAATTTACGTCAGAAATATCCTCAAGAATACAAACAAAAAAACGCCACAAAACGTTTAGCTGCTATATTCAAACTTGCATTTAACGTCATTCCTCAAGATCCAACATTAAACGATTATCGTCAAGGTACAACCTTGGGAGATGAATATAAACACTGGTTTAGAGCTAAATTTTTCAGCAATACCGATTATTTTTTAGATATCATCAACAGGGTAAAATCATTGTTTATACTTGGGTAAACGATGAAAACACCAAGCGAGCATATCAAAGTAAAACCGATGCTTATCGAGTATTCCAAAAAATGCTAGAAAGTGGCAATCCTCCAGATGATTGGAATGATTTATTCAACCCACATTCCGCACCCTCAACTGTCACAGATCAAAAAAGCCATTAAAGTAGTACATAATAACTAAAGGTAACTTAAAAGTTAAGAGGCTTAATGAGAGTAA